>JALRIY010000061.1 GCA_023255285.1 Algoriphagus sp. | reverse complement strand
AAGTTTTCTTTGGAGCCCTAGAATCCTGGTTCGAGATTCGACCGATGGGAGAAGCCGCCGAACTTGCTGCTTACACCTTTCAGAACAAACATACTTTTGGCTTGATTTGGGAGGATGCTGCTTACATAATTAAGTTTCGACAGGAGAAAATAGATCAAGTTGCTACTGCCATGCCTGAGGTGCTACGCCAATTGGATTTAGTCTTATTTCATGACCTGGTGTTTGACAAATTACTTGGAATATCTCCAGAGCAACAAAGGACCACTACAGTATTGGCTTACGAGCGAAATTTTTCTAGGTGTGTGCAAGAGGTGAATTCTAAAAAAGCGAAATTTGCTATTATTACTCGAGAGATTGACTTGAGTCAAGTTTTAGAGGTGTGTAATTCAGGGTGTCTTATGCCCCAAAAATCCACTTATTTTTATCCAAAAGTAGTAGGAGGTATGTTATTTGCTACTGTTAATCAAAAAGAATTTGACTACGACTATGCCCAGTTTTTTAGCTAATCTAGCTTCTAAAAAAATTATTTTGGGTTCTAATTCACCTAGGAGGCAAGAACTTCTTCACGGATTAGAACTCGATTTTGAAGTTAGAGTGCACCCAATTGAAGAAGCTATTCCTACCGACCTTCCTGCACAATATGCTGCTGCATACCTTTCCAAATTGAAGGCAGATTCCTTCTTGGACCTCCAAGAAAACGAGCTGTTAATTACTGCGGATACGGTAGTGATTGATGGTGATAAAGTCTTGGGGAAACCTATAGATGATGAGGAAGCCTTTGAAATGTTGAAAAGATTATCCGGTGCAACCCATACGGTGATTACTGCGGTGACGTTAAAAGACCTAAAAAATTCGATTACCCTAGAGGATGAGGCAAAAGTGACTTTTCGACATTTAGATGAGGAAGAAATACGGCATTACCTAAAATACTACCAGCCTTTCGATAAAGCGGGTGCCTATGGGATTCAAGAATGGATAGGATTTGTAGGAGTGAGTAGTATTCAAGGGTCCTACTACACGGTTATGGGTTTACCTTTGCATCTAGTCTATCAGCAACTTAAAAAGTGGTAAGCGCCTAATCGTTTTGGGATGCTTAACCGAGAAGTTCTCTCCCCACCACTGGAACAATTAAAGCATGGTTAACTGCGCCTGGGTTAGCCTGAAGCCAGTCCAGAGGCTCCAGTAAGGAATCATCTGCTAGGTCAAAGGTGCCAAAGTGCATCGGTACGAATTTTTTTCCACCCATTTCCCGAAAGGCCTTTGCCGCATCGCTCGGACTGGTGTGGGAAGGGTGCATAAACCATTCCGGTTTGAATGCTCCAACTCCCATCAATGCGTAATCGGGTGCACCCAATGTCTCAGCAATTTGCTTGAAATGGGGGCCATCTCCAGAATCTCCCATAAAATAGATAGACCGCTCCTGACTTTTTAGGTAAAAGCCACCCCATAAGCGTTGATTGGTATCAAACAACCCCCGCTTAGACCAATGCCTGGTAGGAACAAAGGTGATGCTGAGGGAATGGCTTAGGTCATAGGATTGGTACCAGCCAGCTTCCTGGATGGAGTTCCTTGGGAGCCAAGGTTGAACCAAAGATGCCATGTTGAGACCTGTTAGAATTTTTGCATTGGGGACCAGTTGTCCAAGCAAAGTCAAGGTGTCTTCGTCACAGTGATCGCGATGATCGTGAGAGAGAAGGATGTAATCGATGTCCCGGAGTTGTTCGGGGTCGAAAGGTAAGGAGCTATATCGTTTTAAGGCCCAGTTTTCGATCCAGATGGGATCAATAAGAATGGTGACGCCCGCCATGCGGATAAGATAGCTAGCGTGACCGAGCCAGATGAGGCTGTCTTTGGAAGAAGTACTGAGAAGGGGGATTTGCTCTACTGCAAGCCTTCGTAGATCCGATTTCTTAGCTTCTGCCTGTGGGTTAGTTTGAAGCTTCCATTTCAAGACGGAGTAGAGACTGGCTTCAAAAGGATGGTGCAGATTTTGAAAAGTGCCATCACTCCATTGCGGTGTGCCTTTCCAGTCAGCTGGGGTTTTGTCGTAGGCGAGTTTGGGATTGTCTACGTGACGGACAGTCATCTCTTCTTCTGGACTTAGGTGATAAAGCAATGCAGAAGCTGGTATTATGCCAGCCAAACTGCTAAGAAAAGTCCTTCTTTTCATGGGAAGTGTTTGGGTATCCAACCCGACTATACACGGAATGTTTAGAAAAAAAGAAGGCGGTATGTCCCGCCTCCTTTATTTACTTTTTCACTCGCTTGCCTTCTACAGCAAAGGAGTCCATCAATATTCCTGTTACATTTTCCTCACCTTCAGGCTGGAGTGTTAAATAAAGGTCATAGCCTTCAGCAAAGAAATAAAGAGTCACCGTATTTTCACCTTCTGTAATTTGTGACATGGTGGTTTCGGTACTTGTGGAAGCATCGATAAATTTACCAACCAGTTTGCCTTCAACGCGCTCAAGAGACAATACAACGTTTACCGTTCCATTTGGCGTATCTTTGATGGTTACTTCCCATTCACCAACAAAAAAGTCTGTGCTTTTTGCTTGGGTGGTTGAGGACATTAAAAAGAGTGCTAATCCGAAAAAGAGGGAGGAAATCAGTTTCATGGTTTATTGTTTTTAGATCAATTTTATCATGAAAGATAAAAAAAGGTTTTTAAATTTTTTAGTTGACTTTTGAAATTTCTATATGCTATCCAAATCTTAAAAAAAAGGGAATATTAAATGGATTTTTTGTAAAACTCTTGGTGGGAGAAGCTTGTAAAATACGGGGATGACTATTCTAGAAAGAAGGGTAGAACTAATTAATCCTCCAATCAATACGATGGCAAGGGGAGAAATCAATGGATTTGTACTCACTGCGATTGGAATCAATCCACCAATAGCAGTAATGGTCGTCAACACGATGAGAAGGAATCGGATTTCACCAGATTGTGGGATGGCGGTATCTAGGTCTACACCTTCCTTTCGCAATTGATTGGTAAAGTCTACTAGGAGTATGGATGTTTTCACCTCGATCCCTGCTAGAGCAATAAGGCTTACAATAGCCACAAAGGAAAGGGAATTGCCCGTAATCCAAAGTGCAACCAAGGCTCCTACCATACCCAGAGGAATTACTGAAAGGACAATAATCGTACTTTTGAAGGTCTTGAAAAGCAAAATAAGTACCGCAATGAAAAGAAATACTGTGATGATGATAATGATGGTATTGAAGCCAGCAAAATATTATAGTTTGGTTTTGTACTCCCCACTTAAACTCAAGAGGTAGCCGTCGGGCATTGGAACTTGGTCAAGTTTGGCGATTACCTCACTTAGCACTCGATCTGTGAGGTAATTGGCATCTACAAAAGAAGATACCGCTCTGTTTTTATTGGAGTGGTCTATGTTTAGGGTGCTACTTTCAAGACGGAGATCTCCAACTTGCGACAAAGGAATTCCTTTCCCTTGATTGTTGTAGATAGAGGCGATTAGTGTTTAATATAAAGAATGAAATAGGTATTTTTTTGTTTGAGGGGATAAATGATTGAAAACTTGCTCCTGAAAGCTAGTAGAAGTACTTTAAGATTTTTCAAAATTTCCCAAGAAAAAAAATGGGTCTTGGGTCAGTTTCAAATCCTTGACCAATTTGACTTCCTATTCATGAAAGAGGATTAGGGATGTACCTCCCTTATTTCTAAAGATTTCAAACCTTGCTGTACCGATAACTTCTTCCATGGAGAAGAAGGAAAAAGGAGAGAGGTGAGTACCAATTCTCCCTCATTGACAAAGACTTCAATGGAAGAGGCATCTAAGAAAATTCGTAGTTTGTTTGCTGTCCAGGACATGGGTGCGGAATGTGCCGCTGCAAAATCCGGATGAAAAGATGCCTTTCCTGCTTTCCTTCGATCAACAGTAACCAGTCCCATTTCTTTGTTAATGATAACTTCCTCCCCCAGTTCATTAGATAGCATCATGGAAAAGTTATCGTCTCTAGTTACTTCAGCCAAGATCTCTACTGCAGCACTTGGCAACAAGGATTCATTTCCTGACAGGTCATAGGCCTTACCTCTTAGCTTTTCTAGTTCTTTGGCAGGCGCAGATTTTAGCAAAAGCGTTCCATCTACATCAAATAGACTAATTTCTCGTGGTACCGTCATGGAAGATCTCCAGGTCAAGGTGGGGACTACCTGAGCATAATCCCAGTTACTCATCCAACCGATCCAAAGCGTTCGGTTTTGACCTTCGGGAATATTGGCCCAAGTAACTCCCGCATAGTTGTCGGGACCGTAATCCAACCAACGGATCATGGTATCGTCTGGGGTAAATGTACCTTTCTTGAAGTCCCCAATGAAGTACTGCGCGGCCGACCCTTTTTGAGGTCCTCCTGGATTCATACTAACTAATAAAACCCATTTTTGACTCCCATCTGGTGAGTTCATGGAAAGTAATTCTGGACATTCCCAAACGCCTCCATGAGCTCCCACACCCTGGCCAAATTCACCCAAGAAAGCCCATTCTTTCAGGTTTGCTGACTCGTAAAAGTGGACACGATCTTTTGCAGCAAGGGTCATTACCCAAGTTGATTTTCCATTTGCTTGGGTAATTTGAGTGATTTTGGGATCGCGAAAGTCCCGAATTCCTGGATTTTTCAGCACGGGATTCCCTTCATACTTTTGCCAAGTCTGCCCTTTGTCTAGGGAAAAGGCGAGCCCTTGCGTTTGAAAATCTTTAGTGCCCTCTTTTTCGCCTTTGGGGTCGTGGTAGGTAAATAGGGCCACTAATGGAGGAGTTGTTGTGCTGCCAAGGCCTGAACTGTTTTTTTCGTCTAAGACGGCACTGCCAGAAAAAATATAGCCTAAACTATCGGGAAATAGGGCAATGGGCAACTCTTCCCAAGTGAGCAAATCCTTTGAAACAGCATGTCCCCAATGCATCGGGCCCCATACGGTGCTATCTGGATAATGCTGAAAAAATAGGTGGTACTCACCATCAATAAAGATCAGTCCATTGGGGTCATTCATCCATCCTTTGGCAGGGGTGAAATGGTAGGCAGGGCGGAATTGTTCCAAATTATTTTCTTGAAATGAAGGGACTGATTTCGTTGTACAAGAAAGCAGCGTACCAATGCTCAGTAAAATCAAAATAAAATGTTTTGCTTGATTGAAATTCATCCAATTGGAATAATGCTTATGTTTCATGTTCAATTTTTATAGCAATCTCTGCAGCTTTCTTTTTAAATTCTTTCCTATTCCAAAATTCTAATACCACTTTTTCAAAGGACTTTGGTTTTAGGTTTGAAATGGGAATTCCTAGTGGGCCCAAACCCAAGTTTGCTACCAAACGATTCCAAAAATACTGATCCATGATATGAGGAACAAGCAATTGCACAGCACCTGATTTGGCGGCACTATGCGTGGTACCTGATCCTCCATGATGGATGATTCCATAAAGTTTAGGGAGAACCCAGTCATAAGGGATTTTTTCGACGAAAAAGAATAAGTCAGCACTAGTTTTTGTCCTTACCAATCCTCCCCAAGACAAGTTGACAATCGTTGGAATCTGATGTTTCTCTAAGGTATTCAAAATCACCTCAGAAATTTGCTCTGGGTGATGATTTACCATCGATCCAAAAGTAAGTAAGATGGCCTTTGGATATTTTTGTAACCAAGCCACCAACTTGGGATCAGGCACATAGTTTTGTTTTTGGTTTCGGATCAAATACCCGGTTACTAAAGCATTTTCTGGCCAATAAGCGGGTTTGGGAAATAGTGTAGGAGAGATTTGGTACCAGGTGGTCATTCCATTGCGCTCAAATTCCGCAAGTGATTTTTTACTGATCGGTAGTTCTGAAAAATCAGAACGATGTGGTTTGAGATATTTCCAGATGACTAGGTATTTTAAATTACTTATCAGTTTATAACTCCATAGGTTCCATTTGGAATTGAAGGGTTTTAATTTGGATAAGCCAAGGTGAGGAAAATCCTGATGTGCATGAAGGATGCAGGGTACTGGGCTTAGCTGAATAAATTTTTTTGGGTGATTTAAAGCAGCTAAAAGACAATATACGGCCTTGGGATGAAAGAATACACGATTTGGATTTACCTCTAGGATTACCTCTTTTTGTTGATTTAGTAGGTTTGCTTGTAAATTGAAGGATGCTTTAATGAGTTTAAAAAAGTTTCTCCCTTTTTCTAAAAAACTCCCTTCTCCTCCTAAAAAGGCCTTTCCAAAATCCGAGGTAAGTAATTCTAGAAACCTCGCATCAAAACCCGAGAAGCCATAACCCAATTCAATAACTAGCGTTCTAAATTGCTCTGGGAAAAGGCAATGGATTTCATGACCTTCCGCTTCTAGTAAAGCTGCTTGGGATAAAAAAGGCTCGATATCGCCCTGAGTTCCCAAGGAAATGAGCAGTATTCGCATGATTGATTTTTTTAATCTAGATTGGACCTTACTTTTGTTTATTCAAGTTTAACATTTTTAGTTAGTATGAAAGGAATCATTTTAGCAGGAGGCTCTGGAACACGTTTGTACCCCCTTACCATTGCAGTGAGTAAGCAACTTATGCCGGTATACGACAAACCCATGATTTATTATCCCTTATCGGTGTTGATGATGGCAGGTATTCAGGAAATTCTCATCATTACCACTCCAGATGATTCTGCCGCTTTTCAAAAGTTGTTGGGTGATGGATCACATGTGGGCTGTAAGATAAGCTATGCAGTGCAGCCTAGCCCCGATGGATTGGCTCAAGCCTTTATCATCGGAGAAGAGTTTATCGGAAAGGATAAAGTAGCCTTGGTGCTTGGTGATAATATTTTTTACGGTTCTGGCTTGTACAAGACCTTGCAAGAAAACACCAACCCGGATGGGGGAGTGGTTTTTGCTTACCATGTCAATGATCCCGAACGCTATGGAGTGGTAGAATTTGATGCCAATCAAAAAGCGATTTCTATCGAAGAAAAGCCTACTCAACCTAAATCGAATTATGCTGTGCCAGGCTTGTATTTTTACGATAATCAAGTGGTCGAAATAGCAAAAAATATCAAGCCTAGTGTTCGTGGGGAACTAGAGATTACTGATATAAACAATGAATACCTCAAGAAAGGCCAACTTCAAGTAGCCATTCTCAACAGGGGCACTGCATGGTTGGATACTGGTACCCATCAGTCTTTGCTTCAAGCGGCTCAATTTGTGGAAGTCATTGAAGAACGACAAGGATTGAAAATTGGATGTATCGAAGAGGTAGCTTATCGAAGTGGATTTATTGGAAAGGAAAAGCTTCTTGAAGCGGCAGCCAAACTAGGAAAAAGTGGTTATGGTGATTACCTAAGACGTCTTGTGCATTAATTTTTTCTTTAAGAAAAGAAAAAGACCTCTTTTTGGATTTTTTTAAGGGATGTTGCTTGTCTTTAAATGATTTTCCTTCGTTTAAACCAAAAGAAAATTAGTGTTGAAATTCCGAACATAGCACCCCAAGTGCCGAAATATCCATATTCCCAACCCAATTCAGGCATAAACTTAAAATTCATCCCATAGACGCCGACCAAAAAGGTGAGGGGAAGGAAAAACGCGGAAAAAATAGTCAGTAACTTCATAACCTCATTCGTTTTCTGTGAAGTACTTGACAAATAAGTATTTAAAAGGGAATTTGCTTCTTCTAAAAAATCTTCAAATTGGAGTAGTAGACTAGAAGCACTTTCTTTTACGTCTTGGAGTTGGGTTTGATTTTTGGAATGTACTAT
Source organism: Algoriphagus sp. (assembly GCA_023255285.1). GTDB lineage: Bacteria > Bacteroidota > Bacteroidia > Cytophagales > Cyclobacteriaceae > Algoriphagus. Next base: position 3,562 of record JALRIY010000061.1, on the reverse strand, counting down.
TAAATGGTTCAGTACGGTTTGTGTGAGTTGAATTACCTTTTTACAAGCTCTTGCTTTAGTCTTAGCGAAATATAAGTTTTCGACAGAAAACCGATTTCCATTGTTTAAGAATATATCTTCTTCAAACTGGTCCATTTCTTCAGAAAGCCAATTTGCGGGGCTTTCATACGTAGCAATCATTTCTGCAAGTATTTTTAAAATCAATTCCTCGGGACTCTCATAATGGCCATGTAATTCCTGTAAAAAAGCAAAGGGTTTTTGGTGTACGGTTATCAAAATTTCTCCAGTAAAAAAGAAGCCTATCTTATTACTTAACTCTGGTATGGTAGTTTGTTTACCATTGGGATTAGCACTAAAGGCACGCAAAATCATAAGATTAAATTCTCCCACTTTTTCAATTTTTGGGAGGTGTCCAATTTGAACAAGGTCCTTGATGAGGTGTGGGCTCAATCCGTAAGGCTCAATGATAGTGGACAATTCAGTTGAGCTTGGTTTTTCAAGATCTATCCATTGAAAATTGGCAAAATTAGTTTTTTGGGTTCTCATGGTGTACAATTTTTGCTCATTGGATATTTTTTGGGATCACTTGGTTACTAGTGATAAACTTTTTCGCAAGAGTTCCCCCATGGATTTACAATGCAAAAACGAATCAACTTGGTAGTGTTTTGCAAGCTCGTTTTTTAATTGATCCACGTTAGTAGCTGGCGCAAGCTGGTCTTTCTCCATTGTCTGTAAAATATCTTCTAATTCTAAGTGGGAAGATTTGACTCGTGTGGCAATGAGTGCACGTTCTTCTCGTTGGTATTGTCGCATGGATTCAGGGGTGATGTATTCCATCCCTAGCTGAATCAACGCATTATTTTCCTTGAAATACTGGGGTAGATAAATGGATTTTTTGCCTTCATAAGATTGTTGATCAAAATCAATGGCCCGGATTCTGTAATGCGTTTCTTCAAAGTCAGGAGTAACATCAATGACAAAATTGGAGGAATGCATGTCCCCTAATAATCGAACAAAACAACGCTCGTTAAATTTGACAAATTCCTTAGCCAATCGGATCGGATTCAAATTCGGGTCTTCCATGTGAAGGCGCATAAATTTTTCTCCGGGAATACCCGCAATATGCTCTTCGATAAGTGTGTTCTTATGAACCAGGTAGCTAATTCGATTTGGAGAAAGCAAATCTTCTAATTCAAGACCATACACACGAGAAGCATCCGCATTTTTGATATAGAAATAGTCAAAGTTATCGTTGATACGATTCACCATTCGTACACGGAAAGGTTGCGTATTTCCATAAACACAGAGGTCAATTCGGTCGATGTAGAGGTGATCCATTACAGACATGTCTCCACCTGCCTTGAGTAGTGCATAGATCTTTTTTACGTTTTGATGGATCTCTTCCCGGTCACTTTGTTCGTAAAATACAGTTTCCCAATAGGTGTCTTGTTCCTTGGAGTCGTATAGTGCAATGGAATTGGAATACCGAAGTAGCTCGTGGTAATGAATTGGAATATCTACCTCTCTACCGTAATTGGTGAGGTATGTTCTAAGGCCAGAACCAATTGGATAGATGATCTTTTTTTTACTGATCAGTGCCATCTTAAAATTTGGTTTGTTGGCTCTTTTTCAAATTACGATCAAATAGGAAGGGACCAAAAGGTAAAACAGAAGCCACAAGAGCGAAAAAAGTTCGGCCAAAACTCCAATTAAGGTGGTTAGCTGTAGGGAATACCACATATCCATACACCACAAAAAGTAGTCCGTGAAGCCATCCCAAGTATTTCACAGCTAGAGGCATACCAAATCCATATTTTAAAGGCATTGCAATCCCTAAGAGCAGAATAAATGAAAGGCCTTCCGCCAAACTTATCCATTTGAATCGTTTGGCCCATAGTAGTTGTTTCGCATTCATTTTACTCAAGAACTTAGGTTAAAAAGGAGTTGTAGTGCTCCCCAAAGTTGTCTCTTTAACGCTTTATCCTCTGCGATGGTGCTAAGTGCATCCGCAAAAAGATATTCAGTTTCACCCTCTACATGAATTTCATACAAGGAGAAGGGAAGTTGTTGAATGGGGTGTTTAATTCTCCCAAATTTTAGGACCACATGCCCATTCAAATTATGAAAATCTTCCATACTTCTTGTTACAAGATTCTCTGAGGAAACTAAGCCTACCTCCGACATGGAATAACCGCAAGCATTCAACATTTTGACCAACATATCCATCACCTCAGGAGATAAGGTCAATTCCTCATGTACAATCAAAACGCCTTTTGAAAAGCCTCCCTGAACAGGTATGGGTGTGGTATCAAGGTTTTTGAGCTCTTCTAATTCTTTCTTGGCTGCATTTGAATTAGGTTCAATTTTTACAGTTTCAATGGAGTCAGTAGACTTGAGGAAATTTGGAGAAGAATAGCCGCGTAATGCTTCCTTTAGTTTCATTCGGTCTGAAGGAAGTAGGTAAATAGGATCCTCTAGAAAAAGTTGCAAAGACTCAAGACTGTCGTTTTCCATGGTTAAAGTTGGTGAAATTTTAAGCAATGGCAAAGAATAAATCTGCATCCAAACACCAAAAAAAGGGGGTAGTCATTAGTTGACTACCCTTTGGCAAGGTCATTCTTCTTGGAAAAAGATCATTTGCAGGAAACAGTGTTAGATTTTAGCGATTTAAAAGCGGTGTTTCATCGCAAGAAACATCTCCGACCACATATTGAAGTCCATCCAACATGAATTGAAGTAGGGCCGGATTTTCAAAACTCTGCGCATTGTGAGAAGGGGAGATATACATCACCTTTCCCTTTCCTTCAGGTCGAATCCAGGAAACATAGGTTCTTCCTTCGGTCAATTCTTGGTTTTTCCGTTGTCCTTGGATTTTAGCATTGTCAAAATAAAGTAGGGGTGTAAAATCCAATTCAGAATAGGCGTTTTTATAGAAATAAGGTTCGTCTACATGGTTAAATGAGCTTCCAGAGAATGCGGCAACAAGTGGATGATTTGGGTTGACAAGCTCCACTTGAATTTCTTGCTGCTTGGGGTGGTAGTCAAAACTTGCCCCCAAAAGGGAGCTAAATTGACTTGAATTATTGAGTAGGGTTACTGCACCATGAAGTACGAGAAGTCCACCACCTTGCTGGACAAACTCACTTAAGTTAGTTTCTAATTCTAGAGCTTTGAGCATTATTTCTACAGAGTCTGCTGCTGATTCTAGACGTAGTTGATCCCAAAATAAATTCCGATGGTCTGGTTTTGAACAGGTGTTGTTGAGTACAATGGCATCGTATTGGCTGAGTGATTCTTTTTCGAATTGATGGATATCTTTGCTAGCAACGACCTCAAATTGTTTTGATTTAGTTCCCAACACCTTAATTACCTCATCTGTGTGAGGGATCACCCAATGCTCAAAACCAGTATGCAGGGAAAAAAGAAGGACTTTCTTGGTTCCAGAACTTGGAAAGCGAGTTTGCTGTGGTGCCAAGGATTCAATTTTTTGAATCCACGCTGAATTAACGGGGATCACAGGAAGATTTTGGCCAAAAGTGGCAAAAGCTACCAGCATGAAGCA
>JALRIY010000060.1 GCA_023255285.1 Algoriphagus sp. | reverse complement strand
CTAGATCCACATGGTGCTATTGGGTACCTAGGATTAAAAAAATTCCTGGAAATTGAAATTGATTATCAGGGGATATTTTTGGAGACCGCACATCCTGGTAAGTTTCAAGAAGTCGTAGAAAAGGCAATTAGCGAAAAATTAAAATTACCTGAACGGTTGGCTATTTTTCAAAAAGGAGAAAAAATTACGATTCCCCTTACTGCCAGTTTTGAATCTTTTAAAAAGTTTTTGAGTGCATTGGATTAACTACCAACCCGTTTGATTTATACCGATTTTTTCTTGTAGGAGGACACCTATTTTTTAGTAAAATCTTTTCTGATTATCCGCTTTGTCACCAGTTACCAAATAAAAATAAGGTTTGAAGTTCATTTTAATAAGCTGTGATCTTTGGACCGTGGTCTATCGACAATTATCCGCAAGTTTTAGTACTCCGTAGAGACTACTGGCATAATTGCGGATAATCATAAAATCTTTTATCTGGCTATCAACTCTTTATTTTTTCGCTTTAATTTTTCTTATCCATCTAATCCCTTATTTTTAGTTTCATTCAATATTCTCCGATGAGTAGCTATATCCATTTCGATAAATCTCAATTAATCAACCTGAATTATTCTTTGGAGCGAGAGATCATTCGATCCAATCGATCAGGCGCTTACACCAGTACTACCATCATAGGATGCAATACCAGAAAATATCACGGTTTACTGGTCGTTCCTCAGCCACAAATTGACTCCCAAAACCACGTGATGCTATCCACCGTCCACGAGACTGTGATTCAGCGCGGGGCAAGCTTTAATTTAGGAATTGCCAAATTTCCTGGCAACTATGCTCCTAGAGGCCACAAATACCTAGAGGATTTTAACTCCGAACCTATCCCAAAGTTGACCTACCGAGTGGGAGGAGTTCTGTTACAAAAAGAATTGATTTTAGATTCCAACCGTGATCGGGTAATGATCCGTTACACTTTGTTAGAGGCTCAATCCCCAACCACACTTCGTGTCCAACCGTTTCTAGCATTTCGAGGATACCATGAGCTACAGAAAGCAAACAATCACATTAATACGGCTTACGAGGCAGTAAACAATGGAGTTCGATTTCAGCTATACCCCAATTACGATCCTTTATACCTTCAATTATCCAAGGAAACTACTTTTATTTCTAACCCCGATTGGTATTACAAACTGGAATACATCCAAGAGCGAGAACGTGGGTACGAGTACCAAGAAGATTTATTTGTACCAGGATGCTTAGAATTTGAAATCAGCAAAGGGGAATCCGTTATTTTTTCAGCTGGATTGACAGATGCAGATCCAGAAACCCGAGCGCTAGCTTTTGAAAAAGAAATTGAAAGGCGTATTCCAAGAAATAATTTTGAGAATTGCTTAAAAAATTCTGCAGGACAGTTTATTCGGAATCGAAATGGGGAAGTGCGTGTCATTGCAGGCTACCCATGGTTTGGCTGGTGGGGGAGAGACACATTTATTGCTGCTCCAGGATTGACCTTAGCGACAGGAGATTCAAGCACCTTCTTAGAGATCATGGACACCATGTCCAAGGACCTTAAGGGAGCACTATTTCCCAATATCGGTAGTGGAACTTACACCAATATGACTTCTATAGATGCCCCACTTTGGTTTTTTTGGTCACTACAGAACTACATCCATTACACAGGAGATAAAAAAACAATTCAAGATCGCTACCTATCGAAGCTCCGAGGTATTATTGAAGGGTACAAGGAAGGAACAGATTTCAACATTCACATGCTTCCTTCAGGTCTGATCTCAGGAGGACAAGAAGGGATTGCGCTCACCTGGATGGATGCCATTACACCTGACGGGCCAGTAACCCCACGAATGGGATGTCCTGTAGAAATTCAGGCCTTATGGTACAATGCTTTGTGCTTCTACCATGAGCTGAGTGGTGAAGAAGAATACCTCAACCTAGCCTTTCAGGTTAAGGAATCTTTCGATCGTGAGTTTTGGTCTTGGCAGCATGGTTATCTAGCGGATGTGGTCCATGGAGAAGAAAAGGATTGGTCCATTCGTCCCAACATGATTTTTGCAACTTCCCTCCCATATGTGATTTTGGATGAGGAAAAATGCGATAAAGTATTGGAATTAGCTAAGTCTAAACTCGTTACGCCAAGAGGCCTTCGCTCCCTTTCTCCTGACGATCCTGGGTATAAAGGGTATTATTTTGGAAATCAAGTTAGCCGTGATCAGGCCTACCACAACGGAACAATCTGGGCTTGGCTTTTAGGTCATTTTGCGGAAGGTTATCTCAAATTACATGGAAAGGCAGCGAAGATTTTTGTTGAAAAAATCATCAAAGGCTTTGATGGAGTAATGACTCAATATGGAGTAGGTACCGTAGCAGAAATTTACGATGGTGATGCCCCACACCGACCCAAAGGTGCAGTATCACAAGCATGGAGTATCGCAGAACTTCTGCGAATGATGGACTTAGTCAAACAGGTTTAACCGATTTTCTATGAAAGTACTCATGTTTGGGTGGGAATTTCCGCCACATATTTCTGGAGGATTAGGTACCGCTTGCTATGGATTGGTACAAGGCATGAATGTGCACAAGCAGGAGGTGATTTTTGTAGTCCCCAAGCTTTGGGGAGACGAGGAGCCAGTAGCTGATTTTGTCAACGCCAGTGGCATCACCGTGGATTACCGAGAACGCCGGTTTAAAAAACTTTGGAAAAACCTGACTTACCTCGAAGTCAACAGCTACCTAATCCCCTACCTTGGTCCACAAGAATTTAAAAAATTTACCGACCACTCCCTGCATGACCGAACAGATGTGGCAGATAGTATTTTTTCCACCAATTATCAATTTAGTGGCAAGTATGGTAAAAACCTGATGGAAGAAGTCTCCCGCTATGCGCTTGTCGGAGCACAAATAGCCCGAGATCGAAGTGATTTTGACATCATCCATGCACACGACTGGCTAGCCTATCCAGCAGGAATCGCTGCCAAAGAAATTAGTGGAAAGCCTCTGGTCGTTCATGTCCATGCGACTGAGTACGACCGATCTGGGGAGTCTGTCAACTTTCCAGTATTTGAGATTGAGCGCGCGGGTATGCACGCTGCCGACCACGTGGTGGCTGTCAGTCAGCTCACAAAAAATATTTGTGTTCGAAAATACGGGATCCCTCCAGAGAAAGTAACTGTACTTCATAACGCAGTTTTGGATGCAAGTATCATTACCTCTTCCTATCAAAAAAAAGTGCCTGAAAAAATTGTCACCTTCCTTGGCCGAATTACTTACCAAAAGGGACCTGAATACTTCGTAGAAGCTGCAAAGAAGGTGATAGATCGAGATCCTAATGTGCGTTTTGTCATGGCAGGATCTGGAGATTTATTGACTAAGATGGTGGACCGCGTTGCAGAACTTCGTATGGGAACCAAATTTCATTTTACTGGATTCTTGAAAGGGGATGATGTAGATCATATGTATGCAATTAGTGATGTGTATGTGATGCCTTCCGTGTCGGAACCGTTCGGCATTGCACCTTTGGAAGCTGTTCGACACAATACCCCTGTGATTATCTCCAAACAATCTGGAGTGGCTGAGGTATTGACGAATGCAATCAAAATTGATTTCTGGGATGTAGATGCGATGGCTGATGCCATTTTTGGACTTTTGCATTACCACAGTATCGCTCGAATGTTTACGGAACTAGGAGCATCGGAATTGAAAAAATTGAAATGGGAGCATGTAGCTGCCAAACTAGTCACAGTTTACGAAAAAACTATAGCTCAACGCGCATGAGAACGATCTGTTTTTATTTCCAAGTACATCAACCCTTCCGATTAAAGCCTTACCGATTTTTTGATATTGGGGAAGACCACTACTATTGGAATGACTACCTCAATCGGAGCGTTATTCGGAAAGTAGCACAAAAATGCTACCTCCCAATGAATGCTTTATTGCTTGAACTCATCCAGCGCTATGAGGGTCGATTCAAGGTAGCTTTTTCCATTTCTGGCACTTTTTTGGACCAATTAGAAGCTTATGCCCCCGATGTGCTTGAAAGTTTCCAGCGCTTAGTTGCCACAGGTCATGTTGAACTTCTCAACGAAACCTATTCCCACTCCCTAGCAGCCCTCAAAAGCAAGGAAGAATTTGCATCCTTAGTTCACAAGCACCAAGATCGAATTAAGGAACTTTTTAACGGCTACAGCCCAAAAGTTTTCAGAAATACAGAATTGATCTATTCAGATCAAATCGGAGCTCTAGTAGCTGATTTGGGTTACCAAGGAATTTTGACCGAAGGCGCCAAGCATATTTTGGGATGGAAAAGCCCCAATTACGTCTATTCCAATTCGGTGAATCCAAAGCTTAAGGTGCTCTTGAAAAATTTTCGCCTATCGGATGACATTGCCTTTCGTTTTGGAGATAAATCATGGGGAGATTTTCCCCTAACAACAGATAAATTTGTGTCGTGGCTCAACGCCCTTCCCAAGGAAGAACCCGTAGTCAACCTTTTTATGGATTACGAAACGTTTGGCGAGCACCAATGGGCAGAATCAGGAATTTTTGACTTTATGCGACACCTCCCTGAGACAATTTTCTCTCAGTCCAACTTTACCTTCTCCACCCCTACCGAAGTAATAAACGCACTTCCTACAGTCGGAAACATTCATGTACCTACCCCTATTTCTTGGGCAGATGAAGAACGTGACCTCACTGCCTGGTTGGGCAATGACATGCAAGACGAAGCATTTGACCGATTATTTGAACTGGAAAAAAATATTAGAAAGGTCAGTGACCCAGATCTCCTTCGAGATTGGGAATACCTTCAGACCTCCGATCACTTTTACTACATCTGTACCAAATTCTTCTCGGATGGATCGGTACATGACTATTTCAGCCCTTACGATACCCCCTACGATGCCTTCATCAACTACATGAATGTTTTGAGTGACTTTATTTTACGAGTGGATGCACATCTCAAAAACTCCGCCTAAAGAGAAATAAACAGGAACTAAAACAGATCGTGTCGGTTCGAATACCAAATCCAGATTAGGATAGAAGCGAAAAAATCAATAGCTCTCAGAAGAGTTCGGGAAATCCTTCGATTTCACATCCGCAATGTAATTTTGAAAAGCTAGGGTCATGGTTTTTTGAAGATCAGCATAGCGCCGTAAGAATCGAGGCTTAAACTCTTGAGTGATTCCCAAAAGGTCGTGCATGACGAGCACTTGTCCATCCACATCCCCGCCGGCACCAATCCCAATTACCGGTATGGCAAGGGCTTCCGCCACGCGCTTGCCTAAAGCAGCAGGAATTTTTTCCAAAACAAGAGCAAAACACCCGCAGGCCTCTAGTAGTTTGGCATCATCGATTAATTTTTCAGCTTCCTCCTCCTCTCGAGCTCGAACTGTGTAGGTACCAAACTTGTAAATAGACTGTGGTGTCAAGCCCAAATGTCCCATCACTGGCACCCCTGCACTCAATATCCGTAAGACGGATTCCTTAATTTCTGCACCTCCCTCTACTTTAACTGCATGTGCTCCAGATTCCTTCATAATTCGGATAGCCGAGCGAAGAGCCTCCGAACTGTTGCCTTGGTAGCTTCCAAAAGGGATATCCACCACGACAAAAGCTCTTTTTACTGCCCGTACCACAGCCGATGCATGGTAGATCATCTGATCCAAGGTGATTGGTAGGGTAGTTTCATGGCCTGCCATGACATTTGATGCCGAATCCCCTACCAAAAGAATATCCATCCCTGCCTCATCTACGATTTTTGCCATCGAAAAATCGTAGGCTGTAAGCATGGAGATTTTTTCGCCGCGAAGCTTCATCTCTTGAAGCGTATGAGTTGTGATGCGCTTTACTGAAGCAGAAGAATGAAGGGACATGGTAACTTAGTGTAGGTGAACGGCGTAGGAATTGTCCGAAAAATCAACGCGAATGTGTTCGTTGAAGGTGGTTGCCAATTCAAATCCTGTGTAATCTGGTTTCACTGGAAAAAGACCATGGCTTCGATTGACTAGCACGGCAATTTCCATTTTTTCAACCTCATGGACCAAAAAAGGTTTGAGCGCATATACGAGGGTTTTGCCCGTATTGAGTACATCGTCAACTAGTAGAATTGTTTTCCCTTTTAAAGGAATGTCATCAGAAAGCTTTACCTCGGAAGTAGAAACCGCCTGCTTATCCAAAATAACTTCCACTTCCTCTACCTGAAGGGGAGAAATCTTCCGTAGTTCTGTAGCAATCAAATGCCCCAAGATGGTGCCCATTCCAGTAATCCCTGCGACCACCATCCCTCCTGTAGCATGGAGATTTCGCTCATAGATTTCAAAAGCCATTCGGGTGATCTTTTGCCCTACTTGCTTGTGGTTCAGTACCTCACTCATGGATTGATATTTTAAGAATGAAAATTAGACCAATTTACCCTAGTTTCAAAACACTTTATCGATAGCTATCCTCTTGGTGGAGTATATTTAAGTAACTCTGGTACCGATAGGGATGAATGTAGCCCTCCTCCAATTTTTGAAGCACCGTACACCCAGGCTCATTTACATGCGTACAATTGTTGTATTTACACTGCCCTAAGAACTGCCGCATTTCTGGGAAAAAATGAGACAATTCCTCCTCTTCCACATCCAAAATCCCAAATTCCTTTATTCCTGGTGTATCAATTAAGTCTCCTTCACCTGGCAAGAAAAATAATTCTGCAAATGTAGTAGTATGCACTCCTTTGGCACTGTAACCTGATATTTCTTTAGTATCCTGCCTTGCATTAGGTAAAAGAGCATTCAATAAGGTACTTTTTCCCACACCAGAATGCCCAGAAATAAGACTTGATTTACCTTGAATATGGGGAAACAGCTTGGTATCAAGATTTTTGTCCACCAAGGCAGAAACCTCTAGTACAGGATATCCAAGAGGCTCGTAAATCTCATGAATATCTTGAAGCCAATCTTGCTCTTCCACACCATCAAGTTGGTCCATCTTATTGACAAGTAGCAGGGTGGGTATTCCATAGCTCTCGGTAGCGACTAAAAAACGATCTATAAAGCCTAAGGAGGTTCTTGGCTTCTTCATCGTGATCACCAAAATAGCTTGGTCGATATTGCTGGCAATAATGTGCGAAAAATGTTGTTTTCGTGTTGATTTTCGAATCACATAATTGTCCCGCTGCAAAATTTCATCAATCACCGCAGACTCCTGTCCTACTTCTTTTTCCAAAATTACCCAATCCCCTACAGCAATTGGATTGGTCAATTTGAGTTCATCTTGTTTAAATTTTCCTTTTAACCGCGCAGAAAGTATCCCTTGCTCCGTATGAACTAGGTACCAACTCCCTGTAGATTTGATGACTCTCCCTTTCATTTTGTTTGCGTTGAGGCAGTTAGTTGTTCAACAATTCGTGCAGCAGCTCCCAAGTTCGATTTTACCCATTGATGAGCTGCAGCTACGGATTGGGTGTAAAATTCCGGCTGATCAAGACGGGTAACTACGGCACGAAGTTCATTTGTATTCTTTACTGCAAACCCACATCCAGCTACCTGACTCTGTTCTGCTTCTGGAAATTTGGATGCTTGCTGAGGCTTACCAAAAATTACGGGAATACCAAAACCCAAGGGCTCCAAAATATTGTGTAGCCCTTTACCAAAGCCTCCACCTACATATGCCATATGAGCAAATTGGTAGAGTGAAGACAGCATGCCAATGTTGTCAATAAATAAGATTCGATGAGATTTTTCTTCTCTCCAGTTAGAATATTTTTGTGTGGGAGCAGCAAGTCTAGCAGACCAGCGTTCTATTGCCACAGGATCAATGGCATGCGGCGCAATGATCCAAAGCCATTCTGGTTTGGATTGGATCAAAGGAATAAGTAGATCCATATCTTCTTCCCAGGCAGATCCGATGACTATAGCGGTACGTCCTTGAATCCAATTTTTTAGTTTAGGAAAGTCTAGGGGTTGGGAAGCAGTTGCTGCCACACGATCAAAACGCGTATCACCCGTAAAACTCACTTGGGTGCAAGTTATACGCGCCAAGAGCTGAACGCTCACTTCATTCTGAGTAAAAATCCAGTCCATATTGACTAGCATCTTTCGAAAAAACCCACCATACCACGAAAAATATGCTTGTTCAGGTCTGAAAGATGCTGCAATAAGGTAAGTAGGAATTGCATTATTTTTTAATGCTTGTAAGTGATGGAACCACAAGTCGTACTTTACAAAAATACTTCGGCTAGGCTGTAATACCTCCACAAATCGCTCTGCCATCTTCTTTCGATCTAGTGGAAGGTATGTAATCCAATCCACTCCTGCCTGCGGTTTTTTGCTTACAGGTGCATAGCCAGAAGCACTAAAAAAACTAACCACTATCCAGGTTTCTGGTTCGCTCATCTTCAGGGCAGCAATTACTGGTTTAGCTTGCTCATATTCCCCAAGAGAGGCTACATGAAACCAGGTCAAAGGTCCAGCATGAGTGGCACGAAAGTTTGTAAGCGGAGAAATTAAATTTTTTCGTTGATCTAAAAAGAACCTGATTTTTGGCACAAAGACACCTACGAGGGGCAGCAACCCGCCTACCATTTCCATCACTAGGTAATAGAGTACATTCATCCCTCAAAAGTAGGCATTCCCTCAGACATCTATATTTTTTTTCGTTTTTGCTTGCATGAATACCCTGAGCTTGTTTTTTTTACATCCTATTAGTCAAACCTTTACGACCCATCACCCTCTAAATAGTACGCTAATCCTTAAAAGTTTGGGCGGACAGGTAAGCAATTGAAATGATTCAAGTTTTGTTCGTTTGTTTGGGTAATATCTGCCGTTCTCCTTTGGCAGAAGGAATATTTAATGCCAAAATTAAAAGCTTGGGATTGGATAAAAAAATCAAATCAGATAGTGCTGGAACCTCTGACTTTCATATTGGGGAACTCCCAGATGAACGAACTATTCGCTGTGCTACGAAAAATAAGGTCACTATTCAACACCGCGGGAGACAGGTGCATCGAACAGATTTTCGGGAGTTTAATTACATCGTTGCGATGGATGAGCAAAATCTGAAAAACTTAAATCAACTCAAAGAGAAAACCCCTTATCAAAACACAAATGTCCACCTAATGCGAAATTTTGCACCTGGAGGGACAGGACTTCCTGTACCAGACCCTTATTATGGTGGAGAAAAAGAGTTTGAAGAAGTATATCAGATCCTAGATGAAGCCTTAGATGGATTTTTAAGTCATTTAAAAGAAGAGCATCCACACCTATTTGAAAAATAGAAAACGCTCAGTTACCCATAACCTAGCTATCTCTTACCATTTTAAAAGTTAGAATCTCCTATTTTTTACCAGATTCGAAAGACATAAGAAAGTCATTTAATTCATTGGGATCCATTAAACTTTTAGTAGGCAAGATGATGCGTCAGGTAACCCACCACTGAGCAAAGAGAAGCATCCAGCGCCTCTAATCATACTTTTATCTTGGGAGGGATACCTTTTGACCAGATTTGACCGCTTGATAGATGGCCTCCACTAGGTACAAATCCTTAAGTCCTTCCTCACCATCTACAGGTAATAGGGGTTGTTTATCGTCGAAAATAAGTGCAGCCATCTCATCCATTTGGGTGGTTTGGTGGGTGACATGTGGGTGCTGTAATGGACCTGAATGGGTCCAGGCCTTTATGGGCCCATAACCTGTAGAAGGCTGCATTTCTGCAAAACCTTTCGTTCCACTTAGGAAAAATTTATCCAAATAATTGAGTGAATAGGTAGATAAGCAGGAGGCAGTAGCACCAGAAGGGAAGCCCATCTGAAAAGTGATGGTCTCGTCTATACCCTCTCCAAATTTGACAGGGTCTGTTTTAGACTCTTGAGCAGTCACCCAGATGGGTTCTTCTCCAAGCAGGTACCGAGCCCCATTGATAGAATAGATGCCAATATCCATCATGGCCCCTCCTCCAGAAAGTGCTTTGTTCAGCCTCCATTGAGAAGGGTTACCTATCACAAAACCACTCAATCCTTGAAAAAATAAAGTTTTGCCAAACTCCCCTGCCCGCTGCCGCTTAACGACATCGAGGGTGTTCGCCTCAAAGTGCATACGGTAGCCTATCAAGAGCCGTACGCCAGCAGTTTTACAGGCAGCTATCATTTCCTTCCCTTCTTGAGATGAAATAGCCATAGGTTTTTCACAAATGACATGTTTACCCGCTTTCGCTACGGCAATTGTGTGCTCCTTGTGCAAGGCATTTGGGGTAATCACATAAACTGCATCGATGTCCTTATTATTCTTGATTTCCGCTACTGTATCGTAGGTATAGCAATTCTGAGGAGGTATCCCATATTTCTGCTGCCACAATTCAATTTTGGATGGGGTGCCGCTAATCACTCCTACTAATTTGGCTTTTGTACATGTTTTCATTGCCTCAGCCACACGGGTAGCATAGCTTCCAAGCCCCATGAGAGCTACGCGTAATACTCTTTGATCTTTTTGACTAGATTCCTGTGCAAGACTGTTGGCAAATGGAAGACTAAGTGCAAGTGTAGTAAGACCTGCTTGGTGAAGAAAATGACGGCGTGTAGACATACGTAGTTAGGGATTAGATGGTAAAAGTTAGCAAAATCGAACTGCTAGACACAGTAATTCCTACTTTTTTACTTAAAATTAGTTGATCATCCGCAATTTCAACTACCGCTTAAAATCTGTTTGAATTACCGCAGGAAATCGACAATAGGCCAAAGCCTATGGCTTAATAAAATGAACTTCAACCCGCATTTCTTTTTAGCCGAGAAAGCAGGAATTTAAGGGGATTTTGCAAAGCAGCAGCATCCTTACAAAAGCTCCTCCAATTTTACACGCTAGGGTAGCATTCATTCAATAATGAAGAAGTGGGTTATTTCCACTTAAGAGTCACCAAGTAGGATAAACCAAGAGTCAGAAAACACAAGGATCATTTTTTTCAAGGCTATAATTCAAACCACTACTCACATTTATGCTGAGAAGTAACTAGAGATTTTTACATTTGTGAACTAACCTAATTCTCTTATGACCAAACGTTTGCAGTATTTGTCCCTGGTCGCACTTGTGGCGGCCCCTTTCTTTTTGTTTTCCTGTGGCCCAAAAGAAGAAGTTCTTGTCATTGACGAAAGATTTGCCACCCAAACAGAAAACTTACTTATCAAAGTAGATACCCTCCATAGCGAATTGGAAAATCCCTGGGGAATGACCTGGCTTCCCGATGGAAGGCTTCTCGTAACCGAGCGAAAAGGAGAGATTTTGGTATTTAACGAAGATAAATTTACCGGTGAAAAAATCTTGGGTCTTCCTGCAGTACACCAGGTCAATCAAGCTGGGCTTTTGGATATTGCTGTGCATCCCAACTATGCAGAAAATGGCTGGATTTACATTTCCTATGCCAAACACTTTGAAGACAGTACCGGTGCTACTACCATCTTAAGATTCAAATTGGAGGGAACTACCGCTGTGGAACAAGAAGAATTAATCGTAGCAGGGCCATCTTGGAAGGGAGGGCGTCACTTTGGGAGCCGGATCATTTTTGATAACGCTGGTTACCTTTATTTTTCCAATGGTGACAAAGGAAATATTCCGATGAATGCCCAAAATCTAAACAATGCGCACGGCAAAATCCACCGGATCAAGGACGATGGAAGTATTCCTGAAGACAACCCATTCCAAGACTCCCTAGGAAATAAAAGTTCCATTTGGACCTATGGCAACAGAAACCCACAGGGGCTAATTTACGATTCCGAAAACGACCGAATTTGGGAAGTTGAACACGGGCCGATGGGAGGAGACGAATTGAACCTGATTGAGAAAGGAAAAAATTATGGATGGCCTGTAATCACTTATGGGATTAACTACGATGGAACCCCTATCACTGAATTCACTGAAAAAGAAGGAATGGAACAACCGAAGCATTACTGGGTACCTTCCATTGCTACTTGTGGACTAGCCCT
>JALRIY010000005.1 GCA_023255285.1 Algoriphagus sp. | reverse complement strand
GTTTACGCTTTTTTACGGTGTATGGTCCATGGGGAAGACCTGATATGTCTTATTTCCTTTTTGCCGATGCGATTCGAAAAGGTGAACCCATCCAGGTGTTTAATTTTGGGAATATGAAACGAGATTTCACCTATATCGACGATATTGTGGATGGAATTATCCGAGTGGTAAAAAAGCCGGCCTCTCCCAACTTAAATTATGACTCTCAGCAGCCAGACCCATCAAGTTCGACCGCTCCTTATAAAATTTACAATATTGGCAACTCCTCTCCAGTTTCTTTGCTTACGTTTATTGAAGAGATAGAGAAAGGACTTGGGCAAAAGGCCAAGATGGAATTATTGCCGATGCAGCCTGGGGATGTGGTAGAGACTCATGCGGATGTTAGCCCCCTTCAAACTGATTTCGGGTACCAACCGCGGACTACGGTGCGTCAGGGTGTCTCCGAATTTACAAAATGGTACCTTCACTATTATCGATAAAAAAATGTCAAAATCAATTTTAATTACTGGTGGAGCTGGATTTATTGGTTCCCATGTAGTCAAACTTTTTGTGACTACTTACCCACAGTATCGAATAGTCAATTTAGATGCCTTGACCTATGCGGGTAACTTGGATAACTTGACTGAAGTGGAAGGTGCGCCCAACTACTTTTTTGAGAAAGCAGATATTCAAGAAGAGCAAGTCTTGGAAGCAATTTTTGCAAAGCATGGCATTACGGATGTCATTCACTTGGCAGCAGAATCTCATGTAGATCGTTCTATTTCCGATCCCCTTGCTTTTGTAAGGACCAATGTGTTTGGTACAGTAAATTTGCTGAATGTGGCTAAAAAAGCTTGGGAAGGAGCTTTTGATCAGCATTTATTTTACCATGTTTCTACAGATGAAGTTTATGGATCTCTGCACGATGGAGGTTTTTTTGTAGAGACTACAGCTTACGATCCACAATCTCCTTATTCGGCATCCAAGGCGGCATCAGATCATTTTGTGCGTGCCTATGCAAATACGTACAAGATGAAGACGGTGGTATCCAATTGTTCCAACAATTATGGTCCCAATCATTTCCCAGAGAAGTTGATTCCGCTGTGTATCCATAACATTAAAAACAACAAACCCTTGCCTGTTTATGGAAAAGGAGAAAATGTGCGAGACTGGTTGTTTGTGAAGGACCATGCGCGTGCAATTGATGTGGTTTTCCATAAAGGAAAACCAGGGGAAACCTACAACATTGGAGGCTTTAACGAATGGAAAAACATAGATATTGTCCGCCTATTGTGTCAAAAGATGGATGTGAAGCTAGGCCGTGAGCTAGGTGCCTCTGAAAAGTTGATTACCTTCGTTCAAGATCGTGCAGGGCATGATTTACGCTATGCTATCGATGCCACAAAAATTCAAAAAGAATTGGGTTGGGAGCCTAGCTTGCAGTTTGAAGAAGGAATTGAATTAACAATTGACTGGTACCTCGAAAATGAGGGTTGGTTGAATCGAGTTACTTCTGGGGCTTATCAAAGGTACTACGAAGAGCTGTATGGAGATAAATAAAAAAAGACCTCAAGGGCTTTTTTTATTCTAGCAATCAATAGAGGGTCCTGAATCGGATGGTGCCTGGGATATTTTTTAAAGCTTCAATTGCCTCTGCATCGTAAACCTTGTCAATATCCGTGATTACATAACCAATTTTTTCATTCGTTTTGAGGTACTGTCCCACAATATTGATTTGGTAATTGGCGAGCACCTGGTTGATTTTGGCCAATACTCCGGGTTCATTTTGGTGAAGATGAATGAGTCGGTGAGCTTCTTTCAAAAAGGGCAGCTGGATATTGGGGAAGTTTACAGAATTGTATGTGTTTCCTGTGTTGACGTATTCCATGATCTTACCGGGAACAAATCGGGCAATATTTTCTTGTGCTTCTAGCGTGCTACCTCCGATATGAGGGGTAAGGATAGTATTTGGTAATCCGATGAGTTCTGATGTGAAAGGTTCCTTATTGTTTTTTGGTTCCTCAGGAAACACGTCTACTGCACATCCACCGATGTGTCCGGATAGTATTCCATCTCGAAGTGCAGCGATATCTACTACATGACCTCGGCTAAGGTTGACCAGTAATGCCCCAGGTTTCATTTTGGCTATCTTATCCTTATCAATTAAGCATTTATTTTCTTTTCTACCGTCGACATGTAAACTGATGACATCACAGGTGGCTAATAATTCCTCCAAGGAGTTTAACTTGGTGGCATTTCCGAGTGCCAATCTTTCAATAACATCGTAGTAAAAGACATTCATCCCTAGATTTTCAGCTAAAACAGAAAGTTGTGCACCGATATTTCCATACCCAACAATTCCTAATTTTTTTCCGCGAATTTCAAAGGACCCTGTGGCTGACTTATCCCATTTTCCTTGATGCATTCCTACAGACTTGTCTTGAAATCTACGCATCAAGAAAATGATTTCCGCGATGGCCATTTCTACTACCGAACGGGTATTGGAGAAGGGAGCATTGAATACTGCAACTCCTCTTTTTTGGCATTCTTCCAAGTCAATTTGGTTGGTACCTATGCAAAAAGCACCGATTGCTAATAGCCGGTTGGCATGTTCAAGGACCTTTTTAGTGACGTTAGTTTTGGAGCGAATTCCTAAAATTGAAATACCACGTATTTTTTCACATAATTCTTCTTCACTTAGGGCTCCAGACGCAATTTCTACTTGATACCCTTCTTCTTTGAGTAGTTCTAAAGCAATTGGATGTACATTTTCAAGTAGGAGAACCTTGATTCTACTTTTGGGATAGGAAAACTTGGTATTTAACTTGTTGATGTATAAAATCTCATCAAAGCTTGGTGCAATGTGATCCGCCTGACTTGTAACCTGCGGTCGATTTACATTTTCAGTGAAGGCATAAAACTTATTTGCTAATCCTGATGCCTTAATTTCATAATCGGTATATCCGTCGCCAATCACGTAAATGTCCCCCTCCAAATTGATGGATCGAAGAGTTTCAGATTTCCCCTTGTTCTTGGAGAGTGGATTTTCTCTATTGAAATCAATAATCTTTCCGGTTTGGTCGTATACAAAATCATTAGCAAAGACATTTTCTTCTTTGATGCCGTATTCGGTTACGATGGGAATTATAAAATCCTTAAAGCCATTGGATATGATAAATACATCCTCAGCATTGTCTTTTAGCCAATCACGATTACGTTCAAAAGATTTAGATACTTTTAGCTTAAGGGCAACAATCAATTCCATGATCTGGCTTTTGTTGGCTTGTAAAATTTGGAGTCGCTGCTCCAAACTTTCCCTGAACGTTAAGCTTCCGTCCATGCCTTTGTCGGTAATGTCCTTAATGGCCTGAAGTTTTTCGTTTCTTTTAGGGTCATTGGAAAGACTTATTTCACCTAAAATGTCTAAGGCTTCCACCCGAGTAAAGGTGCTATCAAAGTCAATAATGAATTTTTTGATTTTTGGCATGGAATTGCTAAAAGTTTAGTCAGTAAAATTAATAGATTGTCAAAAAAATTGGCCATTTATTCCTGAATTTGTTACAAATCTTTTTTGTTTTTGTAAAGCTGTAAAAGACAGCCCATTTTATCCTTCTGTCCAGAAGTTGCGTAATTATAAGAAACCGAATTTATTTAAAAGATAAAGTAGGTGCACCTAGAAGTGGACATAAGAATGCACAAGACTTCTTCAATTAAGCTTTTGTGCCAAGGAGTTTTCCTTTACTTTTGGTAGGCTGTAGAAATAAAAAGATTTTTTTTACTAGTTGAACATTTCTGGTTTTAGAAGAACTAACACGTGGTACTAATGAATAAAAAAATGCTTTTCGGATGCTTCGTTTTGATTTTTACTCTTTTGGGATGTCAAAAAGCGGAAGAAGCTGGGATAGTGACCACCTACGAGCTAGTGGGAGAGGCCACGGTGGTAGAGGGGAATTATGGGGACTTAGTAGAAGAAAAAAATATACTTCCTCTGGTGTCATTGATTGATGCGGTAGAAGCTTCTGGTTCCTTTACAGGTAAGGTTTCAGGAAAAATCAAGGAAGTGTGCACTAGCAAAGGCTGCTGGTTTTCCATGGAGCTTCCCAATGGGTCTAGTATGCGAGTTACATTCAAAGAGTATGGATTTTTTTTACCGACCAATTCTCAGGGGTTTCCAATTACCATTGAGGGAGTGGCTACCTTAACAGAAACTGATGTGGAGACCTTGCGCCATTATGCCGAGGATCAAGGAAAAACGAAAGAAGAAGTCGCTGCAATCCAAACTCCAAAAAGGGAAATTTCCTTTGAAGCTGTAGGTGCGTTAATCAAATCTAGATCCTGATGCCACTTGCCTTAGATAATCTTCGAGTAGGGCGAATTTACCGATTGGTCAACCAGGGAGAAGTACGGAAAATTGAAGTGATGGCTAGGCTGTCTGGAGAAGATTTTTTTGTCAAAGATTTGGATACCCTGGAGTATTATACCTTGTTTGAATTGCTACAGTGGGGAAAAGGAAAAGATTACGACTTGGAAGAATTGCGATAAAAAAGTTTCAATCGCCTATTTTTTGGATTATCGTTTGGTAACCAAAATCACTGATAAACTAAGGTACTCAAATTACTTTTGCCATTTAGTTGATTGATTATGCCAAAAAGTTTAGGTTCAGCCATTGCTCAGGCCAAATGTCCCAAATGTCGAGAAGGAAATATGTTTCCCGTTTCTCCTTTTAGTTATAGGAAATTAGCGGTGATTCATTCACGATGTGCCGTTTGTGATGCCAATTTGGTTCCTGAGCCAGGATTTTACGATGGGGCGATGTACATCAGTTATGCTTTTTCAGTGGCGCTAATGATTACCTCCTTGGTAGCGATAAATGTGCTTGTAGAGGAGCCTAAGCTGTGGATGTATCTAGGTACAGTTGTAGGACTTACGGTAATATTGCTTCCAGCTATGCTTCGCTATTCCAAGACGCTTTACCAATATGGAGTAGGAAAATTAAAGTACCGTGGCTATTGAACTCCAATAAGTAGAGGTCATTTCCTTTCTTTTCAGTACCTTTTCCAGTATAAACTGGATAGCATGAAAAGAAATCTACAAAGAGGATTAACGTATTTATTGGCCTTGTTTTACTTTTTTGCTGGGCTCAATCACTTTTTTTCTCCAGAATTTTACCTACCACTTATCCCTCCATTTTTCCCTAAACCGGAGTTAATCAATTTGATATCCGGGGTATTAGAAATTTTATTGGGGTTGGGAGTAGGGTACTTCCCTACCCGAAAGAATGCTGCTTGGGGTATTTTTATGCTTTTGATCTGCTTTATTCCATCCCACGTTTACTTTATTCAATTAGGTTCATGTATTGAAGGGGGGTTGTGTGTCTCCGAATGGCTTGGTTGGACTCGTCTACTGGTGATTCACCCACTACTTTTGTACTGGGCTTTCTGGGTTCAGAAAAATTCCAAGTTTTAGAAATTTCATAGGTAGATCTTTTTTTTTGATAATTCGATAGTAGAATAGGTTCATAAACTTTTTGTTATTACTACTAACAAAAATGATTGATAAGCAAACTTTTGCTTCTTATCTTTCGTTATGGCTTCATATTCGACAAATAACCATGGATTCAATAGTTAAGAAGATTAGAGTTGAGGTCAATAGTCGCTTGTTTCTTAAGGATCCTTTTAGCTCAGAACTAGGGATTTTGATAGTTCAAAAAGGAGCACGCTTAATTCAAGAGTTGGGAATGGAGCATTTCACATTCAAAAAATTAGGTGCACAAATTGGGAGCACAGAAGCTGCCATTTATCGCTATTTTGAAAATAAACACAAGTTGCTTTTGTACCTGAGTGCTTGGTATTGGGCTTGGTTAGAGCACAATCTGGTATTTGGAACAGCAAATCAAACGAATCCTCAGGAGCGCTTGACATTTGCTATTAAACTGCTGGTTGAAGGGCCTATTTATACTGAAAATGAGTATTTAGACCCTAAAATTTTACAGAGTTTAGTCATTAATGAATCTATTAAAGGGTTTTTAACCAAAGAGGTTGATTTAGAACACGAATCTGGCATCTTTTCCCAAGTGTATAAGTTTGGGGATAGAGTCTCTTCCATCATTTCAGAAATTAATCCAAACTACTGTTTTCCAAAAACCTTGGTATTTACCATTCTTGAATCAAGTCTATTACAAAATTTTAATTCTCAACATTTGCCTGGAATGTTAGATGCTGGACCGGATAGTTCCAACCGCTTTCAATTCTTTTATCAACTCGTGACCAAAGCAATTCAGTGATGATGCAGCCCGAATTCGGTTTAACGCCCACTAAACGATTTTTCAACATTCTTAAGGAAGAGAAAAATCAGGTATATGCCATTTATTTCTATGCAGTCCTAAATGGCTTAATTACCTTGTCTCTCCCATTGGGGATTCAAGCGATTCTCAACTTTATTTTGGGGGGTAGAATTACTACTTCTTGGATAATTCTAGTCATTATTGTGGCTGCAGGGGTGATTTTTGGAGGCTTCCTTCAAATCTCACAATTGCAAATCATGGAAAAATTTCAGCAGCGAATTTTCTCCAAATCTGGACTTTCCATTGCATATCGATTACCGAGGATAAAGACGGAAATCCTTCACGGAAAATATGCTCCCGAAATGGTCAATCGTTTCTTCGATACTGTCAGCCTTCAAAAAGGGCTTTCCAAGATCTTAATCGACTTTTCAGCAGCATTTCTACAAGTAGTTTTTGGGCTTCTTTTGCTTTCTTTCTACCATCCTACCTTTATTTTGTTTGGATTAGGCCTATTTGGAATTTTAGGAGTCATATTTTATTACAGTGCTCCTAAGGGAATGGAAACGGCTATCAAAGAATCCTCCTACAAATACAAAACTGCTTTTTGGCTAGAGGAAGTCGGCAGGACTTTAAACTCCTTCAAACTGGTTGGAAATACGTCTCTTCCCATTTTAAGAGCAGATAAACTAATCCAAAAATACATTGAATTTAGGTCCCAACATTTTAATGTGCTGATCTTCCAATACAAGGTGATGGTCGGATTTAAAGTTTTGATTGTTACAAGTTTGCTCCTAGCAGGAAGTTTACTTTTGATCAACGATCAAATTTCGATTGGTCAATTTGTAGCTGCTGAAGTGATTATTGTATTGGTGGTCAATTCAGTAGAAAAGTTGATTCTTTCCTTGGAGACGGTGTACGATACCTTGGTTTCTGTGGACAAATTGGGTACTCTGATGGACCTCGATTTGGAACACCATGAGCCACATGAAAAGGTAGTTGATCCTACTAGTGAAGGATTAAAATTTAGTATGGAACAAGTGGTTTTTCAACCGCAAGATGTACGATCTCCCATTCTATCGAATGTAACCCTTACCATAAATCCTGGACAAAAAGTGGTAGTTACAGGAAAAAGTGGCAGTGGTAAAAGTGCGATGATGGCTTTGTTTTCTGGTCTGTACGAGCAGTATGAGGGGAAAGTATGTGTCAATGACTTGTCTTTGGAATACATAAATCTTGAAAAATTCCGAGGGATGGTTGGGGATTTTTTAACTCTCCAACAAATTTTTCATGGGACTCTACTTGAAAATATCTGCATGGGAAGGGATTATGTAAAATCACAATTGGAAGAAATAATCGCTCT
Source organism: Algoriphagus sp. (assembly GCA_023255285.1). Lineage (GTDB taxonomy): Bacteria > Bacteroidota > Bacteroidia > Cytophagales > Cyclobacteriaceae > Algoriphagus. The sequence continues at coordinate 19,598 of JALRIY010000005.1, read as the reverse complement.
CGTTGGCTTAAAAGATTTTGTCTACCAATTACCACTTGGTTTGGAAACCGAATTGCAGCCTGAAGGAAAAGGGCTATCGAAGACCATTGCTCACCAAATTCTCCTTGCAAGAGGATTAGTAGGTTCTCCCAAAGCGCTCATTATGGAGGACATCTTTAATAATGTAGATCCAATCATTAAGGCAAAGGTGATGGATTATGTCATGAAAGGCCCTTGGACTTTGCTGCTTGTTTCGGACGAAAAAAATGTACACCAGCTTGCTGATGAAATCATTCTTATGGATCAAGGCAAACTAGTTTTCAAAGGAAAGTACGAAGATTACCTTACTTACAAAAAATAAAAGGCCATGTTGAATATTTCAAATAACACCATCAAAGATGTAGAGTCTTTCAGCGGTGCCAAAAGCTTGGAAATCACGCTGCCCAAAAAAGAAAGTAAACGAAGGTTAAAAATTCTTCGTTGGGTAATTGCAGTATTTTTTCTCCTCTTATTTTTACCCTGGACCCAAAATATTCGTTCCAAAGGATTTGTCACTGCGCTTCGTCCTGACCAAAGGCCGCAGACCATTCATTCGATCATTGCAGGACGGATTGAAAAGTGGTACGTCGCAGAAGGAGATTATGTAGCCGCTGGAGATACTATTTTAAGAATTTCAGAAATCAAGGACGAATACTTTGATTCCTTGCTTCTTCCACGAACGCAACAGCAGGTAGATGTGAAAACTCGTGCTGCGCTATCGTATGGAGATAAGGTGGGAGCATTGGAAAATCAAATTGAAGCTCTTGAACAAAATAATATCCTTAAACTCCAGCAGGCGCAAAATTACTTGACCATCGCCTCTTTGAAAGTGCAGTCTGATAGCATGGAACTAGTACAAGCTAGGGTCAACTTTGATATTGGTAAATTTCAACTGGAAAGAGCAGAGCAACTTTTCAAAGAGGGGTTGATATCAGTGGTATCCCTAGAAGGGAGGAGGTTGAAATTTCAGGAAGTTCAAGCCAAGCTAATTGGAACAGAAAACAAATTCTTGAGTAGCAAAAATGAGTTTATAACTGCAAAAATAGACTTAGGTGCCATTGATAATGAATTTAAGGATAAGGTTGCCAAAGCAAAGTCAGATATGTTTACAGCGATGTCCTCTCAATTTGATGCTGAGGCTACTGTAGCCAAACTTGAAAATCAATATTCCAACTATGCCCAACGCTCTGAGTACCGCTATATTTTAGCACCTCAAAATGGATTTATTGCCAAAGCAATTCAAGTGGGTATCGGTGAGACGATTAAAGAAGGGGCAGAGATTGTCAATATAGTGCCAGCAAATGCCGAATTGGCCGTAGAAATGTTTGTTCAACCGGTGGATTTACCCTTGATTAAGCCTGGAAATAAAGTTCGATTTATCTTTGATGGTTGGCCAGCAATTGTTTTCTCGGGCTGGCCACAATTATCAAATGGAACATTTGGGGGGGTGGTTATTGCGATAGATCAATTTGCAGGACCCACCAACCAGTACCGTGTACTTGTTACCGAAGATCCTGAAGAGGAGGGATGGCCTGATTTGCTACGCATGGGTTCTGGTGCAGATGGTATAGCCTTGTTTAATGATGTACCTGTATGGTACGAAATATGGCGACAGCTCAATGGATTCCCTGCGGATTACTATTCTCAAGAAGAAAAAGATAAAACTGCATCCTCCAAAAAATGAAAACAGGATTACTAATTCTTTTCGGTGTAGTTTTTTCAGGCTCACTTTTGGCACAAGAAAGGCCACAGTTGAGCTTTGAAGAGTACATGATATGGGTAGAAGAGTACCATCCCATTGCTATTCAAGCGGACCTCAATCTTCGCCTTGGACAAATGGAAGTGCGTAAAGCGCGAGGTGGATTTGATCCCATGTTATTTGGGAACTTGGATAAAAAAGAATTTGAGCAGTCAACTTATTTTGAAAAAAGTGAGGCAGGAGTGGTGGTGCCCACCTGGATGGGAGTAGAGTTGACGGGAACTTTTGAACAGAATAACGGGGTATATCTCAATTCGGAAAGTGCGGTCCCTAGTAATGGACTGCTTTCCGCTGGAGCTGCTATGAACCTGGGTCAGGGGTTGATCCTTGATAATAGACGTGCTACCCTTCAAAAAGCGCAACTCTATGAGCAAGCGACGGAGGTAGAGCGCCTAAATTTTAGAAATGAATTGAAACTAGAGGCGACAAGTGCGTACTGGAAATGGGCTGCAGCTTATGAAAATAAATAGGTGCTTGAAGAAGGAGTCAGGCTAGCAAAAATTCGATTTGAAGGAGTTAGGAGAAGCTATGAACTTGGAGATCAAGCGGCCATTGATACCATAGAAGCTCTGTCACAACTGCTTAACCGTCAATACAGATTGCAACTTGCGGAGAATACCTTTTTTGAGAATACACAAGTGATCAATACCTTTCTTTGGGATGAATCAGGTTCACCTATGCTGTTGGATGAAGACGTAATTCCTCAACCTCTTTCTCAATTTTTGAATGTGACTCCGGAGGTGGAAGACTTACGAACCCAAGTAGGAAGACATCCTGAGTTGCTTCTCACTGATTTTGATTTGGCAAGTTTGAATGTGGAGAAGCGTTTAAAAACACAAGAATTACTTCCAGTAGTCAAGCTTAAGTATAACTTTCTTACTGAAACTATTGCTGACGCTCAGCTATCACCCTTATTTGAAAATAATTATAAATGGGGAGTGTCTGTCTATACACCTTTATTATTACGCAAAACTCGTGGAGACTTGGGCAGTACCAAAGCTAAGATAGAGATCAAGCAAATAGGTAGAAATTTGAAAGAGCAGCAGCTCAGAACGAAGTTAGAGACTGAACTCAATTCCTGGAGGGTATTGAATGAACAGGTGCGCACGCTTGCAGAAAATGTGAGAAGTTTAGAAGCCTTACTTACTGGAGAGACGCGACGTTTTGAGATAGGAGAAAGTAGCTTGTTTTTGGTCAATGCCCGAGAAGTAGCCGCTTTTGATTCCCGACTCACTCTAAATGATTTATCAGCCAAACTTTACATCGCCTATGCGAAAGCAAGGTTTGCAGCAGGTTTGGGATTTTTGGCTGATTAGGAAGACAGCTCCTTCATTAGTTCGTCGTACGCCGAAGTCAAAGATGACTCATCCATCAAGTTGTACAACTCTTTTCCTGCGCAGATGATTTTCTTTAGTTCAGAATCGGTACTTTTTTTGAGATGCTCAAAATACTTTTTCGTCTCTTCAGAATCTTTCATTTGATCAAAAAAGCGCAAATGACAAAGTAGTAAGGCGACCAATCCCTTGGATATTTTTGGAGGTAATTTCCCGTTTTCCTCGCTGTAGTGTAGGCAGATTGGGAGTAGGCGACTTCTAAATTTGGAAATTGATTGCAATGAAATTGACAAAAGGGCATGCGCTAGGTATGGATTTTTGAATCGTTCAATAATCTCAAAACCGTATCCTTGAAGAGATTCCAAGGGTTGATTTAAATAGGGAAAAATCTCTTGCTCGAGTAATTGATTTATTTCTATTAATCTACTGGAGTCCTGTACATATTCCTGAACAGTTTGAATTCCTTTTAACATTCCTACAGCTGCCAGGTAGGTATGGAGTCCATTCAAAATACTGATTTTTCGTTGTGCATAAGGAAGTAGTGATTCGGTCACCACCACACCTTTGCAGCTAGCGAAGGGGATTTCTTCCGCATCTGTGAGAGACCCTTCAATACCCCAAAAGAGGTAAGGTTCTGCCTGCACCGCATTTGGGGTTTGTATTTCTTTGAAATTACTTGGAAACCCAGGCACGATACGATCTACAAGGGTGTTGAAAAATCGGCAATGGGTAGTAAGCCAAGCCAAAAATTCAGCACCGAGGTCCCAAGCAAGCGCATGTTTTCGAATGATTTCTTCCAGAAATTTGCCGTTGCTCGGCACTAGTTCACAAGGAAGAATTGTGGTCATTAGACTTGGAGCATAGGTATATCTCCAATGTAACCACTGGGTTAATCGTCCTCCAAAGGATACTGCGTTTTGGTTTTTTGAGCCTTCATTTTGCCAGGCGATACCAGCTTCTGTGACGTTAGAAATAACCCATTTCAATTCAGGCTGTAAGGCTAATGAAAGAAATTTATCATACTCTTGGGATAGAGAAAGTCCATCCTTAATGCAAGTTATTTTTTGGGATTGTTCCATTACCTCCCCTTGGTCAATACCGGTCAGGTGCAAGGAATACTGAAAATTTTGGCTTCGCAGCGCTTCCAATGTACTGCCTTGTGTACTTTGTACAAGGCATACGTGTAGTGATTTTCCTTTTTGATTTACTTCCTCCACAAGAGGTTCAATAAATCCGCGAAGAAAATTTCCTGTACCAAATTGTAAAATATGTATGGTTTCCATGCTTAGGAACTGTTAGTTTGCCTTACTAAATCAACTAAATATAATTATGCCTGCCTACATGCTTGTTGAAGTAGCTATTCATTCTCCTGAAGTATACGAAGAATACAAGAAAATGACGCCTACAAGTTTGCTTCCCTTCGAAGGAAAATTCTTGGTAAGGGGGTTGCCAGTAAAAGCCTTGGAAGGAAGTTGGAATCATGATCGTTTGGTAATTTTGGAGTTTCCATCAAAAGAAAGAGCTCTTGCTTGGTACCATTCTCCTGAATACCAAGAGGCAAAGCAGGTTCGTGATGGTGCTGCATCTGCAAGGTTCTTGTTGATAGGTGACTGACAAGAATCCATTTTGGTCCAAGGTATTTATTAAAGAGATACTCCTCTTTTCCAAGGAATAAAATCAAAGTTCCGATTCAAATCAGCCTTAGTTTGAATGGTTCCGCTTGCAACCTCAACTAGAAGCTCCATCAACTTTTCTCCTGCCGAATGCAGGCTATCCTCACCTGAAATGATAGTTCCTGCATTAAAATCTATGATATCTGGCATCCTCTGCGATAAGCTGCTGTTGGAAGAGACCTTGATTACCGGACTGATGGGATTTCCAGTAGGAGTTCCTAATCCTGTCGTAAACAAGATCAGGTTGGCTCCACTCCCTGCCAATGCGGTCGTACTTTCTACATCATTTCCTGGGGTACAAAGGAGGTTAAGGCCTGAATTTTTGATGTATTCAGGGTAATCCAAGACATCTGAAATAGGGGAAGTGCCTCCTTTTTTTGCTGCCCCACAAGATTTTATTCCGTCGGTAAGTAAGCCATCTTTTATGTTTCCAGGGCTAGGGTTTTTGTCAAACCCACTGCCTACACGACGGGCACTTGCATGGTAGGTTTCCATGAGTTGTATAAATCGTTTGGCCATCTCTTTGGTTTGACAACGATTTAATAGGTCTTGTTCTGCACCACACAGTTCGGGAAATTCTGCTAAGATAGCTGTACCTCCCAATGCCACTATTTGATCAGAAACATAACCAAGTGTAGGATTTGCTGATATTCCTGAGAAGCCATCTGAGCCTCCGCATTCCAAACCAACTACTAACTTATTCAAGGGGGCAGGTTTTCGTTCGTATTCATTGGCGAGCTTGAGGCCTTCCATAGTTTTCACCACCGCTTTGGATAGCAATGCATGTGTTGTTCCTTCCTGCTGTTGCTCACAAATAAAGACGGGTTTTTTACAGCCTAAGGCGGCAAGTTTCTCCTGTAGAAGTGCTACTTGTGCATTTTGACAGCCAAGGCTGAGCACAGTGGCCCCAGCCACGTTTGGATGGTGAATGTATCCAGCTAGCAATCCACAGAGACTGGAAGCATCGTCTCTAGTGCCTCCACATCCAAGAGTATGCGTTAAAAATCGGATGCCGTCCACATTGGGGAATAGGTGTTGCCTCAAAGTAGCTGGTGCCTGTTTTGCGACAAGGGTAGCCTCCTCATTTCCAGCGAGCAATTGGTTAATTTGTTGTTCGTATGGATTTGGAACACCAAAACCTAAGGCGTTTTCAAAAGCTTCTTGCAAAAGTTTAATATTGGTGTTCTCACAAAACACCAAGGGCAAGACCAACCAATAATTGGCTGTGCCTACTTGTCCATCCGATCGATGGTACCCTAAAAATGTTTTCTCTTTCCAGGCATCTGTATTAATTTCTTTTTTCAGAGAACTGGCAATAGGTAGTTGATAGTTACTGGTTTTATGTTGGATGTTCATTAAGGTAAGTGCAGCACCTTTTTTGATTTTCTGCGTCACTTCTGCTACAATCGTACCATACATAAAAATATCATTTCCTGCTTTAAGGTCTTGAAGAGAAAATTTATGTTTCGCAGGAATAAAATCGATGAGTTGGATTTTTTCGGTGCCAATTTGTACCTCTTCGCCCGGTTTGAGGTCAATTAATGCCACGGCCACATTATCCAAAGAATCTAGCAGTAAAGCGTTACTATAATTCATAATTATTCCCTATTTTCGGCAAATTAGAAAAAATACCTTCTTCTATGAAGAAAATAGTTACAATTGGTGAAGTGATGCTTCGGCTTAGCCCACCGGGCAATCAGCGTTTTTTTCAAGCCGGCCAACTAGAAGTCGAATTTGGTGGTTCTGAGGCTAATGTAGGAGCTGCACTTGCTTATTGGGGTGCCCATGTGAGCCATTTAACTGCCTTCCCAGATCATGAAATCGGGTGGGCTGCATCAGGAAAACTCCGTAAATATGGAATAGATACACAATTCATCTCCTTTTTACCAGGCAGGATGGGGGTCTATTTTCTTGAAAACGGCGCTATGCAGCGGAGTTCACAGATAATTTATGATCGAACAGATTCCGCTTTTTCCAAATTTACAGGAGAAGGTTTGGATTGGGATCGACTTTTAGATGGAGTCTCCTGCGTACATTGGTCAGGGATTTCACCAGCTATATCAGAGGAAGCTGCTCAATTGACTTTGCACCTGCTTCAAGAAGCCAATGCACGAAAAATTCGTGTTTTTGGAGACTTAAACTACCGAAGTAACCTGTGGAATTACGGGAAAGCGCCTCATGAAGTGATGCCTCAGCTGATGGAGTTGACGCAGGTAATGATAGCAGGAACTCGAGATTTCAAACAATGTTTAAAGGAGGAATTCGGGAGTTTTTTAGAAGCCAAGCGCAAAGTTTTTAGTCGCTTTCCTGCCTGTGAATATTTGGTGAAGACAGATCGGGTTTCTCATAGCTCTTCTGCCAATGGGATTTCAGCTAGTTTACATACTTCTAAAAAGGTGTTTTCCTCCAGAAGCTATGAAATGACGCATATTGTAGATCGGGTAGGAACTGGTGATGCCTTTGCTGCTGGATTGATTTATGGTTTGCTTCATTTCAAACCAAAAGAAGCCATTGAATTTGCTATGGCTTCCGGAGTAATGAAACACAGTGTTCCAGGAGATGTACTTACCTGCTCCCTTCAAGAAGTTAAAGAATTAATGGACGGAGGAGGATCTGGAAAAATAAAAAGATGATACGAAATCCAAGTCCATTTATTCAGCGCATGCATGCAGGAGGTATGATGCCAATATTTTTCCATCCGGATGAACAGGTATGTTTGGAGTTAGTGAAAGCAGCCTACGAAGGAGGTGTTCGCGTTATTGAGATGGTTAATAGAGGAAAAGAGGTTAAGACTATTTTCCCAAAAGTCAAGGAGCTGGTTGGCCAACTCCCTGGAATGTATCTGGGTGTGGGTACCATTTACCATCCTGAAGAGGCTGAACTATTTTTGGGAATGGGTGCAGAATTTATCGTGGCTCCCGTGATGAATCCTGCCTTAGGAAAGTATTGTGCAGAAGTGGGGGTTCCTTGGATTCCCGGTTGTGGAACCGTTTCGGAAATCTTTTTTGCACAAGAACTTGGGGCAGAGCTGGTCAAGATGTATCCTGCCAATTTATTGACTCCTTCATTTATATCCGCTGTACATGCAGTGATGCCCAAAATAGAATTGATTCCAACTGGAGGGGTGGAACCTACGCTGCCTAGTATTAAAAGTTGGTTTGATGCAGGTGCCCTATGTGTGGGTATGGGTTCCCAGTTATTTCGAAAAGAAGATATTGCCGCTGGCAATTATTCAAAAATCAGTGAGACCATTGCACTGGTAATGGCACAAATTGCATCCTTACGAAACCTTACCTAATGCAGATGTCTAGAAGAAATATTTTTGTTTTCCTTGCGTTGATTTTAGCTCTTGGGGGTTGCCAATTGGATACAAATGTAAAAGTCATCAAGATGGGACATGCCCAAGTGGTGGCGCATCCCGTTCACAACGCGATGGTCTTTTTAGGACAACGATTGGAAGAAAAATCAGGAGGACGGATAAAAGTTAAAGTTTATCCCAATCAACAGCTGGGTACGGAAAGAGAATTAGTGGAACTCCTACAAATAGGAAGTTTGGGAATGACTAAAGTTTCTGCAGCTTCTCTTGAAGCTTTTTCGCCCGAGATTAGTGTATTGGGTTTGCCTTACTTATTTCGTGATGATGCCCATATGAATCAGGTGCTAAAAGGGGAGATTGGGAAAGAATTACTAGTTAGTACCGAGAAATTTTGGTTGCGAGGATTGTGTTTTTATGATGCTGGAAAGCGAAGTTTTTACACGAAGTCCAAGCCAATTACCAATCCAGAAGATTTAGCCGGGCTGAAAATACGGGTTCAAGAGTCCAAAATGGCTATTAATATGGTACGTGGCATGGGAGGATCTCCTACACCTGTGGCCTATGGGGAATTGTATACGGCATTGCAGCAAGGAATTGTAGATGCTGCAGAAAATAATCCCCCTAGTTTTTATAATTCAAGACATTACGAAGTGTGCAAGTATTATTCCATAGATGAGCATACGGCCATACCTGACGTGGTTCTTGTAAGTACTAAAGTTTGGGAAAGTTTAAATTTGGAGGAACAAAATTGGTTGCAAGAGGCGGCTAACGAATCTGCTGATTATCAAGAGGAACTTTGGAAAGCGGCTGTGGAGGAGGCACTTCGGGAAGTAATGAAAGCGGGAGTTGAGATAAGTTACCCAGCAAAGGAACCTTTTTTTGAAAAAGTTTCGGGTGTTTATGAGCTGGTCTTCAAAGAGCAGCCTCAATTGGAACCATTGATTCAACGAATTCAACAGGCGAAAGAATGAAATTAAAGCAGGGATTAGACCAATTTTTAAGGGTCAGTATAGCATTATTAATGGGGGTGATGGTACTAAATGTCACTTGGCAAGTCTTCTCCAGGTACGTACTTGGGGATCCAAGTTCGTTCACAGATGAATTGGCTAGATACAGTATGATATGGCTTGGACTTTTGGGTGCAGCTTATGTTTCTGGAAAAAATGGGCATTTGGCAATTGATGTCTTTACGGCTAAACTTCAAGGAAAAAAGCTGAGAAACTTACAGCTATTTATTCATGGGATGGTTATTTTTTTCGGATTAGCGGTATTGATTTGGGGAGGGGGAAATCTAGTATTTATTAGCCAATTGCTTCAACAAAAATCTGCCACCCTTCAAGTTCCACTTTCTTGGATTTATGGGGTGGTACCTGTTTCTGGCTTATTGGTTGTCTTTTACCATGGGTTTCATATTTCAGAATTATTAAAAAATAAAGTGTAGCCATGGAGTGGATTAGCATACTTATTTTGATTCTAAGTTTTCTGGTATTATTACTAATTGGGATGCCTGTGGCATGGAGTCTTGGTTTATCGAGCTTTTTCACACTGATAGTTACGGTTGCTGCTTTGCCTGCTGCTACGACTATTGCGCAGCGAATGGCTACCGGTTTGGATAGTTTCTCCTTATTGGCTATTCCCTTTTTTGTATTGGCGGGAGAAATAATGAATAAGGGAGGTATTGCAAATCGGTTGATAGATTTTGCAAAGGGCCTAACGGGGAAACTTCCTGGTGGCTTATTGTATGTAAATGTGATAGCTTCCATGCTTTTTGGCGCAATAGCTGGATCTGCAGCGGCGGCGGCATCTGCCCTTGGAAGTATATTAGGAAAGCGAATGGATGAAGAGGGGTATCCTAAAACACTTGGAGTAGCTGTTAATGTCACTGCCTCTACTACAGGATTAGTAATTCCTCCATCCAATGTGTTGATTATTTATTCTTTGGCTAGTGGTGGGGTTTCCATCGCGGCCTTATTTGTGGCGGGTTACCTGCCTGGACTCCTCTTGGGTTTGGTTTTGATGCTTTGTGCTGCGTTTTTTATCAAAAAAAATAATTTACCTCCAGGGGAGTCAATCCGTTTTTCTTTTTTGGTTAAATCATTCTGGAGAGCATTACCAAGTTTGTTTTTACTTTTTTTAGTTATTGGAGGTATTGTTGCAGGAGTATTTACGGCAACAGAAGCTTCGGCTATTGCAGTAGTTTACACCTTGATACTTTCATTTTTGTATCGAGAATTAAAGCTTTCCGAACTCCCTGGTATTTTGGTTCGGTCGTCTGAAACTACAGCCGTAGTATTGCTTTTAATTGGTACCTCAATGAGCATGTCTTGGGTAATGTCTGCGGAAGACATTCCCCAATTGATCAGTGATTTCATGCTTACTTTGAGTGATAATAAGTGGGTTATTTTACTGGTGATAAACCTTATTTTATTGTTTATCGGAACGTTCATGGATATTACTCCTGCAGTCTTGATTTTTACTCCCATTTTTTTACCTGTGGTCACTAAAGTAGGGGTGGATCCCGTGCATTTTGGAATCATCATGGTAGTTAATCTTTGCATAGGATTGTGTACACCACCTGTGGGCTCCTTATTATTTGTGGGGGTGTCCATTGCTAAAATTTCTTTAACACAGGTTTTAAGGCCACTGCTGCCTTTCTTTTTGGCAATGATCGTGGCTTTGGTGCTATTGGTTATATTTCCAGAAATTACGCTAGCTCTTCCTAGATTATTTGGATTAATTTAATTCTAAAAGAGCTGTAAAATTAATTAGGCAAGAATTACGCTGCTGAATTGTATTTGATTTCGTGTATGGAGAAGGGGGTACTTCTTGTTTTTCAAAAAAATGAAAGTTTGGGTAATGTAAAAACACGCCTTGCAGCTCAGGTAGGGAATGTTCAAGCCTTAGAAATCTATCGACAGCTTGTTCGCACCACGTATAGTTCCATAGTAGGTCTTAGATTTCCAATTTGGACTTTTTTTTCAGATTTTATTCCGAAACATCCAGATTACTCCCCTACGAAATCTTTTTTGCAAAGGGGTGAAGACTTGGGTGAGCGAATGAAGAATGCCTTTTCGGATGCCTTCAAACTCGGGATTGAAAAAGTTGTCCTTATCGGAACGGATTGCCCTGAATTAGATTTTAATAGAATACATGAGGCATTTGCTAGCTTGGATACTGCAGATCTCGTCCTTGGTCCAGCGGAAGATGGAGGATACTATTTAATTGGAATAAAAAAACAGTCGGATTTTTTATTTGAGGGAATGACCTGGAGTACGAGTTTGGTCCTTGCACAAACAATAGCCAAAGCAGAAAATCAAGGAATGCTCGTTGTACGTTTACCAGTATTGGCTGATATTGATACTCTTGAAGATTGGCTAAACTATAGCCAAGGATAGGTAAGGGAGGCTTCGACAGGATTGATTTTTTGATTACCTTTTAAGAAATAATTAAAAAAACGCTTTTATTGTTTAATGAATAGCTTTGCAATGAAATCACTTTGGAGACCGTTTTTCCACCTTTTATTTGTCGGTTTATTCTCTCTAAACTTTTTTTCGAATGGATTTGCTCAATCCCAGCAGGAGGCAAGCAACTATGAGATTGTGGTTTTGGGATTAAAAATTGGGAAGCTCAAAGCATCTCAAACAGCAGGATTGGATACGATCCAATACACGGTTGAAAGCGAAGTGAAATTTTGGTTTTTTGGGGATGTTGAACTTCAGTTTTTAACACGATCCAATTTTAAGCAAGGAATGATTAGCAGGACCTATTCCCATTCTAAAACCAATCGTGGTAATTTTGTTTCCAACGTAAATTGGAAGGATACCGCATATCAGGTAAATGCAAATTCCTATAAGTACACCAATAAAAAAGCTGTAAGCGGGCCATTGTTCTGGTGCAGTAGCAAGTTATTTTTTCAGGAACCTACTGGGGAAGAGATTTTTCTTTCAGAGGTGTATGGAGTTACTGCTCCAATCAGGAAAACAGGACCCGGAGAATACACCGTTTCGGTAGAAGGAAATACAAATCGATACTATTATCGGCAGGGGAAACTGGTAAAAATTGTCGTTGAAAATCCAATAAAAAATTACCAGGTAAGGCGGGTGAATTGAGGTTAGGGTTTAGCTATTTTTTTAGCCAATTCGACAAGTCGGTTGGCATAGCCAGATTCGTTGTCGTACCAAGCTACTACCTTGACCAAATTGCCTTTTGTAGACGTGAGAGCTTCATCTAAGATTGCAGAATGAGTATTTCCCAAAATATCCATAGATACGATTGGGTCGGCTTCTATTTCCAGATACCCTTTTAAATTAGTTTTTGCTGCCTTTTTAAAGGCTTCGTTTACTTCACTTGCGCTTACTTCTCTAGATACGGTTACTATCAAATCAGTCAGTGATCCATCGGGAACGGGAACCCGCATGGCGGAGGCTTCAATTTTACCAGCAAGAGAAGGAACTACCCTGTCCAATGCTTTTCCAGCATTGGTAGTGGTAGGAATGATGGAATAGGCTGCCGCTCTCGCTCTTCTCAGGTCCTTGTGTGGAGCGTCATGTAGGTTTTGATCGTTGGTGTAGGAGTGCACGGTAGAGGCAAAACCTTGAATAATTCCAAAATTTTCATCCAGTACTTTTACCAGTGGAGCTAGACAGTTGGTGGTGCAGGAGGCGTTAGAGACAATCGTTTCATGTCCAGAGAGGGCATGGTCATTGACCCCTAAGACCACCATAGGAATTGAATCCTCCTGAGAAGGGGCAGAAATAATTACTTTTTTTGCACCTGCTTGCAGGTGTTTAAGAGCATCTTTTTTAAGTGTAAATCGTCCTGTGCATTCAAAAACTAAATCTATATGTAGGTCTTTCCAAGGAAGATTTTCAGGGTTTGATTCGGAAAAAAGCGCGACTTTTTGATTGTCTACTTGAAGAAAATCTTCCGAAAGACTGATGAGGGACTCTGATTTTCCGTGAACTGAATCGTATTTGAGTAGGTGTGCGATCGCTTTTGCTTCCGCCAAGTCATTGATAGCTACCAATTTAAAATCAGATCTGTGGAGTAGAAGCTTAGCCGTATACCGGCCAATTCTTCCAAAACCATTGATAGCTACACGTAAGGCAGGCGCAGTTGTGGTCATATTTTTTTGTTTGCAGTGAATTTACAGAAAAACTTGTTCAACAGGTAAAGCAAATTTTTACTGCTTTGGTTCAAGGTATTATCTAGGTTTTAAAAGAAATTTTCTGCCCATTTTGGGATTATTAGTTCAAGCGGCTATATTTGCACAACCTTTGAAAAAGCCGCCTTTTTGTGGGTCAAATGGTCCGTTCGTCTAGGGGTTAGGACGTATCCCTTTCACGGATAAAACACGGGTTCGATTCCCGTACCGAGTACAACTATCGTTCATTGAAATATTGTAAAATTAATCTCTTTGAAAAGTATTGGATTGGTACAAAATCCCTGTTAATAGCAGGGATTTTTTATTTTTTGAAATTTATAGTCCGCTTTATTTTTTATCAATCCTCGTGCAATTGGCATTTTTTTTAATATTTTCAAGCTATCAATTAATAGGCTTAACCCATGTCCAAAATCAATCTTTCTAAATTTTATATCTATTTTTCTTTTTCTCTGATCTTACTTTTTAGTGGTTGCAAAGAAAACGAAACCATTGATTTAAGAATTACCACCCTTACCCAAGAGGAACTGGCTATTCAAGCTGAGGTGGCAATAAATTCAGTTACTCCAGTTTTGGTCGAGGGTTTAAAAATGGAGGTATGGGGAGTAGATTCTTTAGTAAGAGATCCTATTGCATTACAAGTAGCGGAAGATGGGTCCATTTATTATACCAGATCTCCACGCCGCAATAATGCTGAATTTGATATTCGGGGGCATCAAGATTGGGAAATCCGATCTATTGCATTGCAAACGATAGAAGACAAACGAAATTTTCTTCGAACTGAACTTTCGCCTGAACGTTCCGCTGTAAACCAGTGGCTCAAGGATTTAAATGGGGACGGCTCTCACGACTGGCGCGATATGCTTGTCGAACGAAACGAGGTGTACCAATTGAAGGATACCGATGGCGATGGCCTGGCTGATTGGAGCCAACTTCAAGTCTATGATTTTCACGAGGAGGTAACCGATGTGGCTGGAGGTGTTTTGAAGACAGAGGATGCACTCTATGTAGGCGCTGGTCCAGATATGTGGCGGTTAATGGATACCAATGGAGATGGAATTATGGATGAAAAAAAATCCATGTCTTATGGATATGGTATTCACATTGGATTTGGAGGTCATGGCATGTCTGGCGTTGAAATGGGTCCAGATGGTCGTATTTATTGGGGTATAGGGGATATTGGATTCAATGGCAAAGGAGACGATGGTACTGAATACAAGTATCCGAATCGTGGTGTAATAGCTAGATCAAATCCTGATGGTACTGATTTTGAGATATTTGCAATGGGAGTTCGAAATACCCATGAGTTTGTTTTTGACAAATACACTAACCTGATTTCTGTAGACAACGATGGAGATCATGCAGGAGAAAAGGAGCGATTGGTTTATTTAACCCGTGGATCAGATACCGGTTGGAGAATCAATTGGCAATTTGGAAAATACCGGGATCCAAATAACAACACTTATAAAGTGTGGATGGATGAAAAATTATTTCTTCCACGTTGGAAAGGACAAGCAAATTACATCACTCCACCGTTATTGAATTACGTGAGTGGGCCCACTGGGATGTTGTATAATCCAGGAGCTGGGCTTGGAGAACGTTGGGTAGATCATTTTTTGGTGGTTGAATTTGTAGGCAATGCAGCAGGTTCAGGGATTCATGCCTTCCAGCTTACCCCCAAAGGCGCCTCCTTTGAATTGAGTAAAACAGAGAAAATTGTGAAAAATTTTCTTCCTACTGGAATCGATTTTGCACCAGACGGGAGTTTGTATATGGCCGATTGGGTAAATGGATGGGATGATAAAAATTATGGGCGCATTTGGAAATTGACAGATCAAACAGCCCAAGGTTGGAAGCTTCAAAAACAAACGGAGGCTGAGATTAAGGCCGATTATAAAAAATTATCAGAGATTGACTTGAAGTCAAAATTATATTTTGAAGACTTACGAATTCGTAGGAAAGCACAATTTGAATTGGTAAAACGTGGGGAAAAAGGAGCGGTTCAATTTAAAGAAGTAATTCAAGATCAGTCCAATCAAATTGCGCGAATTCATGGGATTTTAGGATTGAGTCAGCTTGCACGACTGGTAAATAAGGACTATGCCCTGTCGCTAGTCGCTTTGCTTCAGGATAAGGACCCAGAAATTCGTGCTCAAGCAGCCAAATGGTTAGGTGATATCCGGTTTAAGGGAGCGACTAAAGAGTTGATTGGCAATTTATCTCATGAAAATGCTCGTGTTCGGTTCTTTAGTGCCGAGGCACTAGGAAGGGCGAAAGAAGTGACCGCAATCCAACCCTTGATCCAACTTTTGGAGTCGAATAATGACGAAGATGCTTATTTGCGGCATGCAGCATCTTTTGCCCTGTCCCAAATTGGTCAAGAGGGGCCGTTGTCGGCCTTGGCCTCACATCCCTCAAAAGCAGTTCGCATGGGAGCAATCCTTGCATTGAGACGCTTAGAATCGCCTGAATTAGCCAAATTTTTAGGGGATCAAGATGAAGAAATAGTGACTGACGCGGCCTTGGCTATTCATGATGATTTCTCCGTACCAGCAGCACTACCTTCGTTGGCAGCCTTGTTGCCTACTACATCTTTTACCAATGAACCATTACTTCGTCGTTTGATCAGTGCCAATCATCGGCTAGGAAAACCAGAAAATTTAACTGCTTTACTTTCTTTCCTAGATAAACCTACAAACTCATTGGTAATTAGGCAGGAAGTGATTGCTGCGGTAGGCACCTGGGAAAATCCCTCTGTATTGGACCGGGTAGATGGTCGTTACCGTGGCGCAGTCACCCGTGATCTTGGACCTGCCCAACAGCAAGTAGCAAGTGCCTTGGTAAAAGAGACGAATCATTCAGATAAGGCAATCCGTAGCGAAGCGCTCAAAGCCATTGGTAAATTAGGATTACAGGATTTGGCACCGCAGGTATATACTAAATTGAAGACAGATCCTTCTCAAGAAGTGAGGGTAGAAGCCTTGCAAGCTTTGGTTGAGATGGATGCTCCCAATCTCAGTGAAGCCATTTCCTTTGCTATGCGTGATGTTTCTGAACAAGTTCGGGTGGCAGGCCTGGGTCTGATCTCTCAAACTTCCTTACCCAATGATCAGAAAGTTCCCTTGCTCATGGAGATATTGACTAAGCGAACGCTTGCTGAACAGCAAAAGGCGCTTTTGACTTTGGGCTCCCTTCCAGGAAGCAAGGAGTCGCCTGTTTGGACTTCAATATTGGCTGACTTTTCGGCTGGTAAATTACCAGCAGGTACTTGGGTAGAGTTGGAAGAAGCGATAATTGCTACGGGAGATTCAAAATTGAAAAGTACTTACGACAAACTATTGACTGAAAAGTCAGGAGGAGAACCGTGGAAAGCTTATGCTGGCGCACTTGCTCAAGGGGATGTGAGAAAGGGTAGGTCGATCTTTTTTCAAAATCAAACTGCCCAGTGTATTCGTTGTCATGCTTACAGCGATATGGGAGGAAATGCAGGTCCTGCCTTAGATACAATTGGAAAAACGCTTTCAAGAGAAGAATTGTTGATTGCGTTGGTGGAGCCCAGCAAGCGTCTCGCTCCAGGATATGGAACTATCAATCTTACTCTTGTGGGAGGGGAGAAGGTAACCGGTCTACTTTTGGAGGACAGTTCAACCAAATTCCATATTCAAGTTGGAACAGCACTCAGAGAAATTGCTAAATCTGAAGTCACCAACTCATCCATTGCTCCATCAAGTATGCCTCCAATGGGAACGTTATTGAGCAAAAGAGAACTTCGTGACCTAGTAAGTTACCTCGTCACGCTGAATCGCTCGGAATGAATAAGGTAGGCATTGGAGTGCTCCTGCTTTTTCTTACCTGCTTACTTTTTTCACCTCTAATTCTTATTGGATGGGGTAGCCGGATATTGCACGATGATGAGGTGCCGCAACTTGATGAATTGATTCCCTCACTACCCAAACAAAGGGTGCTAGCAATTTTTCCCCATCCTGATGATGAGGTCACGGTGGCGGGTAGCGTCTTGGGGTTGAAGGCGGCGGGGCATCAGGTCACCTTGGTATGCTTGACGAGAGGGGAAAAAGGAAATGCGGCAAATATTTCCTCGGAGAAAGAGCTAGCTCGTCTACGTACCCTTGAGATGCAGCACAGTGCCGCTATCCTTGGCGTAGATAGTTTAATTCAGTTGGATTATGCCGATGGCGGGATGGATGAACTGGGTTTGGATAGCCTAAAAAAGGTGGTTCTTGCACTAATTCAAGACCAAAGCCCCGATTTGCTCCTTTCTTACGATTCCAAGGTAGGCTTGTATGGACATTCTGACCATCGCCTTACTGGTGAGGCAGTAGAGCAGGTATTTCTAAAGCATCGAGGAGCACTAGGATTTGTACCCAAGCAACTTTTCCAGGTCACTTTGAGTAAAAAACAAATAGCAGTAGCCTTAAAACTTTCCGCTGGTTTTAAGGAAAATTATCCAAAAGACCCTGAGAAAGGACTTCCACTACCCGATTTTTCTATTCGAACCCAGCCCTACTTTTCCAGTACTCTTCAAGTGATGCAAGCGCATCAAACTCAGAAAAAAGTATTGCAAGACTTGATGCCCTACCACGACAAAGTGCCCCAGTGGATTTATTCTAGGGTATTTGACCGAGAGTATTTTCGGGAAGTTCGGTAAAAGGGTAGTTTACAGGAATCCTAATTTTTCTCTTACTCGGTTGAGAAGTGGAATTGCTACTTGTCGTGCCTTGGCTTCTCCTTCCTGTAATTTGGATTCTATTTCCTCGGGGTTGTTCATGAAAAAATCAAAGCGTTCCCGTTCTTTCTCAAATTTGGTCAATAAGAGTTCCAAAAGTTCTTTTTTTGCATGCCCATAGCCAAAATTTCCGGCCATGTACTGGGATTTAAGGGCTTGCGTTTGGCTGGCTGAGGCAATAAGACTATATAATTTGAATACCGTACAAGTATCTGGATTTTTAGGTTCTTCAAGAGGGGTACTGTCCGTAACGATGGTATTTACGTTCTTTTTGAGTTCTTTTTCAGGTAAAAAGATATCCAAAATATTTTGGTAGGATTTGCTCATTTTCTGGCCATCCGTACCTGGTATGGTCATCACATCGGTTGCGATTCTAGCTTCTGGTAGTGTGAGAATATCTTCTTCCATCACATGGTTGAAGGTACTTGCAAGGTCACGAGCCATTTCTAAATGCTGCAATTGGTCTTTTCCAACGGGCACTAGGTCTGCTGAATACAATAAAATATCTGCAGCCATTAGTACTGGGTAGGTAAATAATCCTGCATTCACATCCGCCAATCTAGCTGCTTTGTCTTTGAAGCTATGTGCATTGGCTAGCATAGGGAAGGGAGCAAAGCAATTGAGGTACCAATTCAATTCTGCAACTTCAGGAATTCGAGATTGCCTGTAAAAAACGGTTTTTTCAATATCAAGTCCGAAGGCCAACCAGGCGGCAGCTACTGCTAGTGTATTTTGTTTTCGGATTTCCCCATCTTTTTGGCTGGTGAGTGAATGAAAATCTGCTATAAAAATGAAGGATTCCTCCTTGCTATTTTGTTCAATCAATTGAATAGCAGGAACAATAGCTCCTAAAATATTGCCTAGATGGGGTCTACCCGAACTTTGAATACCTGTTAAAACGCGTGCCATTTCATCAATTTTGATGCAAATTAACTAAAACAGGCTATATAACCCCCATAATTTTTTGTTACTTGCACGTATGATTCGGTTGATTTGTATTCTCTTTTTAGGCGTCTTTCTAGTAAATACAAGTGTGGGACAAGAGTCTCCTCCACCAAAATTAAGTTGGAAGATCAACAGGATAAACCTTGGAACCTTATTAGAGGAAGAGGGGCTTCAGAAGGTTTCATTTGAGTTTACGCTGAGTCAAGGCTCGCATTTTGCAATTGAAGAAGTACAAACAGATTGTGGGTGCACTACAGTTTCCTTTTCAAAGGATACTCTCCAATTAGAGCAATCGGGGATGATTTCAGTAAGTTTTGATCCGAGTGCAGCTACAGGTTTTTTTTCCAAACTAGTTCTGGTTCGGGGTGGACAGGGACAGGTCCAAGATTCCTTGTTCGTGGAAGGGATTGCCATACCTTATCCAGTGGATTTGGATCGAAATTACCCCGTGAAATTGGGGCAAATTGGTATGCGCTTGCGAAAAATAACGATGGGGGATGTTTTTGATAACGAACCGAAGCAGAAATATTTGGAATTTTTTAATGCTGGTTCAAGCCCATTGACCAAGTCTTCATTTCGGGCCCAAACACCCTCTTTTATCCGTATTGAACAAGTTCAAGAACTTGTCAGACCGAAAGAACGTGGATT
>JALRIY010000059.1 GCA_023255285.1 Algoriphagus sp. | reverse complement strand
ATCCGAAAATACTAGATCCGGATCCCGACATGGAAGCATAAAAAGCTCCAGATTGGTAGAGTTTGGTTTTTATGACAGCCAACTCAGGATGGGCAAAAAATACAGATGGTTCAAAGTCGTTAATCAATTCTTCTTTCCAACGGCCACGATCTGCTAAAATAGTCTCAAGTTTGGTTTCAGGAGTCTTGGGGACCACCCCAGCATAGGCTTCTTGGGTGCTCACATGGATTCCTGGATGAATCAGCACGAGGTAGGATCCTTGAAGGGATAGTGAAATTGGTTCAAGAATTTCACCTCGGCCACGAATAATTTTAGGAGTGTTTTCAATGAAAAAAGGACAATCACTCCCCAGTTCTGCAGCATATTCCTCTAAAAAGAAATCGTCCAAGTGTAAATCAAAAAGGTTATTCATCAGCTTGAGCGCAAATGCGCCATCGGCCGAACCTCCTCCCAGTCCTGCTCCCATTGGGATGTGCTTGTGTAGGTGGATTTGTAAATTGGGCAACCCCTGAAAATCTTTTTTAAGTAGCTTTTCAGCTTTCAAAATCAGATTGTCCTTGGGATCTCCCGGTACCGGTAATCCAGTAGCGGTCCAAGTGTTATTTTTGTCCACAATCATTTCTAATGCATCGTAGAGCGGGATAGGAACCATGCAGGACTCTAGGTCGTGGTAGCCATCTTTCCGCTTTTTTAGGACCTGAAGTCCGAGGTTGATCTTGGCGTTGGGAAAAGTAATCATGGGCAACAATTTCAACAAAAGTAAGGGAAAAGAGGATAGAATTAGTGTGTATTGATTTTTTAAAAACACCAATCAATCACTCTTTTTATTGCCAATTATCTGACTTATTATGCTGTTCATTATTGGAAACACGATTGGAATTCAAAAAAATTGAAAAAAATAAAAATCAGTAGAATATTTTGATAAAGTTCGTGAATTGGCCAAATTTCAAAGATTCAAATTTGCAGATGGTTTAATTTCAAAATTAAAGTCTGTAAATATGGATTTTACCCAATTTTTAACACTGAACTAGCCATTCCAAGAAGAATTAAATATTGTAAGTCTCGCTCCAGATAATTAGTATTGCATAGTGATTCAATCCTGTGACCTCATTCCACTAGCTCATGATTTACGCCTTGTTGCTTCTCCTGCGATTTAGCATTCTCCTTTCAATTTCCAAGTGAGGCACAAGTTTATAGCGATATTCCTATACCTTATAAAGTGCCTCCAATTAAAGAGGCACTTTTTTTATTTAAAAGACAATGGCCCAAAATCCACTTAAAAAGCACAGTTGGGAGATAAGTGATAACCCTGAGCATCCAGCAGGTATGGCGATGCTGTATGCCACAGGCATGTCAGACAAAAAAATGAAGCAGCCCTTTGTTGGGATTGCTAGTTGCGGATACGAAAGTAATCCCTGCAACATGCACCTCAATGACTTTGCTGCACATATCAAGGCATCCTCCCAAGAGGAAGAGCTGACCGGATTAATATTTAATACAATAGGAATTTCTGATGGCACTTCCATGGGGACCTTGGGAATGCGCTATTCCCTTGTTTCGCGGGAAATAATCGCAGACTCCATCGAATCCTTTGTGCTAGGGCATTCTTTCGATGGGTGTATAGCTGTAGCCGGATGTGATAAAAATATGCCTGGTGCCATCATCGGAATGCTTCGAATCAATCGCCCTAGCATCATGGTCTATGGAGGTACCATTGCCTCTGGCCTCTACAAAGGCGAAAAGTTAAACATCGTCTCAGCATTTGAGGCATTTGGCAAAAAAATCCAAGGAACTATTACCCCAGAGGATTACGATGGGGTGATCCGAAATGCATGTCCTGGCGCAGGAGCCTGTGGGGGCATGTATACTGCCAACACCATGTCTTCAGCAATTGAAGCTTTGGGCATGTCCTTGCCCTATTCAGCTTCCAATCCAGCTAATTCCCCAGAAAAATTACGGGAATGTAGGGAAGTCAATCATTACCTACGGATCTTGTTGGAGATGGATTTGAAACCTAAAGATATTGTTACCCGAAAAAGTATTGAAAATGCAGTTCGAGTAGCTATTGCCCTCGGCGGTAGCACCAATGCTGTGCTCCATCTATTGGCGATTGCTCGGACAGCAGGGGTAGCCTTTACCCTTCAAGATTTTAGAGAGCTCAATGGAAAGACCCCGATGGTAGGGGACTTTAAGCCTTCAGGCAAATTTCTAATGGAAGACTTGCATGAGCAGGGAGGTCTTCCAGCTTTCATGAAATACTTTTTAGAGCAAGGATACCTTCATGGAGATTGTCTCACCGTAACCGGCAAGACCTTAGCCGAAAATTTGGAAAAGGTAGCCGCGCTTATTCCCTCTAAGGTAAATGTGATCCATCCGGTGGAAATTCCAATCAAAAATACCGGTCATCTATGTATTCTAGAAGGTAACTTAGCACCCGAAGGAGCTGTAGCTAAAATTACAGGCAAAGAAGGAAGGCTTTTTACTGGGCCAGCACGAGTATTCGATTCCGAGTTGGATGCCAACAATGCTATTCGTGACCATCAGGTCAAAGCCGGTGATGTAGTAGTCATCCGAAACGTAGGCCCAAAAGGAGCCCCGGGAATGCCAGAGATGCTCAAGCCAACTTCCATGATTATCGGGGCCGGATTGGGTGCAGATGTTGCTCTTATTACAGACGGGCGCTTTTCAGGAGGTACACACGGGTTTGTGGTAGGTCATGTGACCCCAGAAGCTTGGTGTGGTGGACCTATTGGCTTGCTCGTGGACGGTGATGTCATTACGATAGATACAGATAGCCAAGGGCTGCATGTGGCCGTCTCTGAAGAGGAGTTTGCACTACGAAAATCCACTTGGACGCCTAAGTCTATTGAAGGATTACAAGGAACACTAAAAAAATACAATCGATTGGTGGCTACTGCTTCCGAAGGATGTGTTACCGATAAATTTTAATTCCATGGAAACTAAAATGAGAGGTGCAGATATTGTCGTTCGTTCGTTGATTGCTGAACAGGCGGAGTTAATTTTTGGGTATCCTGGAGGTGCAATTATGCCAGTATACGATGCGCTCTACGACTACCACGACCAAATCAAGCACGTACTTACACGCCATGAACAAGGAGCGATCCATGCTGCTCAAGGCTATGCGCGTATCTCAGGGAAAGTAGGGGTTTGCTTGGCTACCTCTGGCCCTGGAGCAACGAATTTGATTACGGGATTGGCAGATGCACAGATTGATAGTACTCCTTTGGTATGCATTACTGGTCAAGTTGCAGCACATTTGCTAGGCACAGATGCCTTTCAAGAAACGGACATGATGGGAATTTCTATGCCAGCCACCAAATGGAATATTCAGGTAAGGCATGTAGAAGATATTGCTCCTGCAATTGCCAAGGGATTTTTTATAGCACGCTCTGGTAGACCGGGGGCAGTACTCATTGACATTACTAAAAATGCACAAGTGGATTTCGGGGAGTTTAATTACCAGCCCTGCCAGGAGTTTAGGTCTTATGTCACCAAACGGCCTATTTCTGTCCCAGCCCTGCAAGAAGCAGCAGCACTCATAAACGGTGCAAGCCGCCCGTATGTTTTGTTTGGTCAAGGGGTGATTTTAGGGAAAGCAGAAGGGGCATTAAAAGATTTTCTGGATAAATCAGGCATTCCTGCTGCATCTACTTTATTGGGCTCAGGGGCGCTTTCCGAAGATCATCCTAGCTATGTGGGGAAATTAGGCATGCATGGCAACTATGCGCCCAATTTGCTGACCAACCAATGCGATGTATTAATAGCAGTCGGTATGCGATTTGATGACCGAGTGACGGGAGACCTTTCGCGCTATGCCAAGCAAGCCAAAATCATCCACTTAGAGCTTGATCCTGCTGAAATTAATAAAAATGTCAAGGCCACAGTCGCAGTATTGGGAGATTGTAAAGATAGCCTGACCCAATTAACAGCATTAATTTCTGAGAAGACCTATCCGGATTGGATGGCCAAATTTCGAACTTTGGAGCTTCAAGAAAAAGAGGCTGTGGTCCAACACGATCTTACGCCTACCAAGGCAGGGTTGACCATGGGGGAGGTAATTCACATCATCAATCGTTACAAAGCAGACGATGCAGTCTTGGTTACAGATGTAGGACAGCATCAAATGATCGCTTGGAGGTACTTTAATTACAAAAAATCACGGACTCAAGTGACTTCTGGTGGCCTTGGAACTATGGGTTTTGCCCTGCCTGCAGCACTTGGAGCTCAACTTCACGACTATTCCCGTCAGGTGATTTGTGTGGTAGGAGATGGAGGAATTCAAATGACCATTCAAGAGCTGGGAACCATTATGCAAACCAAAGCTCCCGTTAAAATTGTTTTGCTCAACAACAACTATTTGGGAATGGTACGCCAATGGCAGCAAATGTTTTTTGACAAACGCTATTCCTTTACGGAATTAGATAATCCTGATTTTATCAAGCTTGCGGAAGCATACGGAATCAAAGCCCAAAAAGTGGGAGAGCGGGACGATCTTCAAGAAGCCATTGAAGACATGCTGATTCACGACGGCCCTTATTTTCTCGAAGTGGTAGTTGAGAAAGAAGACAATGTCTTTCCTATGATTGCAACTGGTTGCTCCGTAGAAGAAGTTCGACTACACTAAATTGACCCTATGAAACGCTACACCATATTTGTAATTACTGAAAATTTTATTGGGTTACTCAACCGGATCACGATAATTTTTACACGAAGAGGGATTAATATCGATGCCCTCACTGCTTCGGAAAGTCGAATTCCAGGAGTACACCGCATCACCATTGAAGTGACGGTTACCGAAGAAACGGTCATTCAACTAGTCAATCAAATCGAAAAAATAATCGATGTAATCAAAGCCTTCCACCACGAAGATTCTGGAGTAGTTTACCAAGAGCTGGCACTTTACAAACTTCCAGTTTCTCGACTCGACGGAGGGTTGGAGAAAATTATACGAGAACATCACGCTAAGATAATTGCTGCAGAACAAGACTTTGTGGTCTTGGAATTAACCGGTCATAAAGAAAAAACTAGAGAACTTTTGGAACTTCTCAAAGACTACGGCATCCTCGAGTTTGCTCGTTCTGGTAGGGTAGCAGTTGCCAAACGCATGTTGACCATCGATTCATTTGTGAACTAAACTCAACCTAAAAATCTATTCTTAACATCTTTTACTATGAAATTGAAATTTGGAAACGTTGAAGAAAACGTAGTAACTAGAGAGGAATTTCCTCTAGAAAAAGCAAGAGAAGTCTTAAAAGACGAAGTGATTGCAGTCATTGGATACGGGGTGCAAGGCCCAGGCCAGGCGCTTAATCTTCGAGACAATGGCTTTAAGGTGATTGTAGGGCAGCGAAGCGGCTCTAAAACTTGGGATAAAGCCATT
This sequence comes from Algoriphagus sp., assembly GCA_023255285.1. GTDB lineage: Bacteria > Bacteroidota > Bacteroidia > Cytophagales > Cyclobacteriaceae > Algoriphagus. Next base: position 6,741 of record JALRIY010000059.1, on the reverse strand, counting down.
GCAGATGGCTGGGTACCAGGTGAAACTCTGTTTGAAATTGAAGAAGCCTGCTCTCGTGGGACAATTCTCCAATTTTTGCTTTCAGATGCCGGTCAAATCACCTTGTGGCCTACCTTGAAAAAACACTTAACTCCTGGTAAGGCCCTTTATTTCTCCCATGGGTTTGGAATCACGTACAAAGAGAAAACCGGAATTATTCCTCCAGCAGATGTAGATGTGATCTTGGTTGCTCCAAAAGGTTCAGGTACCTCTCTACGAAGAATGTTTGTGGAGGGGAGAGGTCTAAATTCATCTTATGCAATTTACCAAGATGGAACAGGCAGAGCCAAGGAGCGTGTAGTGGCGCTTGGTATTGGTGTAGGTTCAGGTTACCTGTTTGAAACCGACTTCTACCGAGAAGTGACTTCTGATTTGACTGGAGAGCGTGGCACCCTTATGGGAGCAATTCAAGGTATTTTTGCTGCCCAATACGAGGTACTTCGTTCGAATGGACATACCCCTTCTGAGGCGTTCAACGAGACTGTAGAAGAATTGACCCAGTCCCTGATGCCACTTGTAGCCGAAAATGGAATGGATTGGATGTATGCCAACTGCTCTACGACTGCACAGCGAGGGGCTTTGGATTGGTGGAAGCCTTTCCGAGATGCGACTAAGCCTGTATTTGAAGCGCTTTATGCGTCTGTAAAATCAGGAGCTGAGGCTCAAAAATCTATTGATTCGAATTCTAAGGCAGATTATAGAGAAAAACTTGAGGCCGAATTGGCACAACTTCGTGATTCTGAAATGTGGCAAGCAGGCGCAGTTGTACGCAAATTGAGACCAGAAAATAATTAATATACCCAAACCCCAAAGGTCATGAGTGAAAAGCTATGGATATTTGATACCACGCTTCGAGATGGAGAGCAAGTGCCAGGATGTCAACTCAACACCCAAGAGAAAATCATTGTTGCAAAAGCGCTGGAAGAACTTGGTGTGGATATCATAGAGGCTGGTTTTCCAATTTCTAGCCCAGGAGATTTTTCCTCCGTGGTGGAAATATCAAAAGCCGTTTCAAATCCAATCATTTGTGCCCTATCGCGGGCTGTAGAAAAGGACATTGAAGTAGCCGGAGCAGCACTTCAATATGCCAAAAAGGGCCGAATACATACAGGAATAGGTGTTTCACCTTACCATATTCAATACAAACTCCGAACTACTCCTGAGGATATTATTAGACGCGGGGTAGCAGCAGTTAAGTTTGCCAAGCGATTTGTAGAAGATGTTGAATTTTATGCGGAAGATGCAGGCCGAGCTGAAGCTGATTTCTTGTGCAAAATAATTGAAGAGGTAATCAAGGCAGGTGCTACCGTAGTGAACATTCCTGATACGACGGGTTATTGCCTACCCGAACAATACGGAGCCATCATTTCTGGCTTGAAAAACAGGGTTCCTAATATTGATCAGGCTATCATTGCTACCCATTGCCACAACGACTTAGGCATGGCAACTGCCAATACGGTGGCGGGTGTACAGCAAGGAGCTCGCCAAGTAGAAGTGACTATGAATGGAATCGGAGAGCGTGCCGGCAATACCTCCTTGGAGGAAGTGGTCATGGCAATCAAATGCCATCAATCTATTCCTGTGTATACGGATATTGTGACTCCGAAAATTTACCATACCAGCCGCTTGGTATCAAAATTGATGAATATGCCTGTGCAGCCCAACAAAGCGATTGTGGGAAGAAATGCATTTGCACATTCTTCAGGTATCCATCAAGATGGGGTACTGAAGCATCGAGAAAATTACGAGATCATGGATCCCAAGGATGTAGGTGTTGCAGAATCTACGATTGTACTAACTGCCAGGTCCGGAAGAGCAGCACTCAAGCATCATCTGGATGCCTTAGGGGTGGAGCTAGAAGGAGAAGCCTTGCGAGAAGTATACGAAGCATTTTTAGTGCTTGCAGATTCCAAACGGGATATCGGAAGAAAAGACCTATTGGAACTGGTGGGTAAATTCATCGATGAATCCAACTTCATTGAGTTGGACCAGGTACACTATTCCTCGGAAGGCGAAGCAACAGCTCAAGTAACCCTTAAAGTAGGCAATGCACTTCAAAATGCCACGTCTACTGGCGTAGGTCCAGTGGATGCCGTTCTCAAGGCTATAGAATCTATTGTACAGCCTCAAGTGGAGCTAGAGGAGTTTCTTATCCAAGCCATCACCCAAGGAAGCGACGATGTGGCCAAGGTGCACATGCGTCTCATTAAGTCTGACAAACCCTATTATGGGTTTGCATCCAACCAAGACATTGTACTCGCTTCTGCACAAGCATTTGTAGACGCACTTAACAAAATTCCAGTCAAAGAATATGCGACTGCCTAATTATGGAAAAGACCACCTTATTTGATAAAATCTGGGATGCACACGTAGTTAAATCCGTGCCCGCTGGTCCTGATGTATTTTTCATCGACAAGCATTTCATCCACGAAGTGACCTCTCCAGTTGCCTTCCTCAATTTGGAAAAAAGAGGAATTGGGGTGAAATATCCTCACCGTACCATCGCAACCCCGGATCACAATGTACCAACAGTTGATCAAGATCAAACCATCAAAGACAAGCTTTCCCGAATGCAAGTGGAAAAGCTTCGACAGAACTGTGCGAAATACGGTATAGAATTACATGACTTGGGCTCGGCTCACCATGGGATCGTCCATGTGATTGGTCCTGAGTTGGGAGTAACTCAGCCCGGAATGACGATCGTTTGTGGGGATTCCCATACCTCCACCCACGGTGCCTTTGGCGCCATTGCCTTTGGTATTGGAACTTCCGAAGTAGAGATGGTACTCGCTACCCAATGCATCATGCAATCCAAGGCTAAGAAAATGCGAATTTCTGTAGAGGGCATTCTTGGCAAAGGCGTTACTTCCAAAGATATTATTCTATACATCATCTCGAAGATATCTGCCGCAGGAGCCACAGGCTACTTTGTGGAATACGCAGGTTCAGCAATCCAAAGCTTATCCATGGAAGCTCGAATGACAATTTGCAACATGTCCATTGAGATGGGTGCACGCGGGGGACTAATTGCCCCAGATGAAACTACCTTTGCCTACTTGAAAGGAAAAGAATATGCTCCGAAAGGGGAAGCATGGGATCAGGCCGTAGCACATTGGAAAACTTTAAAAACAGACGATGGGGCTATTTTTGATAAAGAATTGGTCTTTGAAGCGGCAGACATCGAACCCATGATTACCTATGGAACCAATCCAGGGATGGGAATAAAAGTAACAGGGAATATTCCAAGTACCCAAGGGATGGAAGGTTCCAACAAGACTTCCTACCTTAAATCCCTAGACTACATGGGTTTTGCTCCCGGAGAACCTATTCTAGGAAAATCGGTAGATTATGTTTTTGTAGGCTCCTGCACCAACGGAAGAATTGAAGATATCCGCGCTGTCGCTCAATTTGTAAAAGGACATAAGAAAGCTGATTCCATAACCGCATGGATTGTCCCAGGTTCTCGAGAAGTGGAAAAACAAGCTCAATCAGAAGGCTTGGTAGCTATTTTAGAGGAAGCAGGTTTTGAGCTTCGGCAACCAGGTTGCTCAGCTTGTCTTGCGATGAATGACGACAAAATCCCTGCAGGCAAATATGCGGTTTCTACATCCAACCGAAACTTTGAAGGACGTCAAGGTCCAGGAGCCCGTACCATGCTCGCCTCTCCCTTGACTGTAGCGGCGGTAGCGATTACTGGCCGAATTACAGATCCGCGGGAAGTATTTGGAAATTAAAAGTACGAAAGGGGAACTGCGACATTGGAATTTATGGAGCATACGGATAGGACTACCCATTCGCTAATTTTACCACATTTGAACGAATAAAAAATGGCTTACGATAAATTTACTATTCTACAGAGTACAGCAGTACCCCTTTCTACAGAGAATGTGGATACAGATCAAATTATACCTGCGCGCTTTTTGAAGGCTACAGAGCGGGAAGGCTTCGGTGATAACTTGTTTCGCGATTGGAGATACGACTCGGCAGGTACTCCAAAAGCTAATTTCGTACTTAATGATCCCACCTACAGTGGGAAAATTTTGGTAGCAGGGAAAAATTTTGGCTCTGGCTCGAGTCGAGAACATGCTGTTTGGGCCTTGTACGACTATGGATTTCGTTGCGTAGTATCCAGTTTTTTTGCTGATATATTTAAGAATAACTGCCTCAACATCGGTGTGCTCCCAGTAACGGTCACTCCAGCCTTTGCAGAGAAATTATTTGTCGCGATAGCAGCAGACCCCCAAACAGTAATAGAAGTGAATTTGCCTCAGCAAACAATCACCCTACTCGCTACAGGGGATGCGGAATCCTTTGATATCAACGAATACAAAAAGGATAATATGCAACATGGTTTTGATGATATCGATTACCTCATCAATATTGCTCCAGAAATAGAGGCATTTGCCGGTAATAGGTAAGTTTTTAAGCATGGAAGCACGAAGATTGGAACTAATGGATACTACCTTAAGGGATGGAGAACAGACCTCAGGGGTGTCTTTTTTGCCTTCAGAAAAGCTTCACCTTGCCAAGGCCCTCTTAGAAGATTTAAAGGTAGATAGGATCGAGGTAGCTTCTGCACGAGTTTCCCCAGGCGAATTGGAAGGAGTGCAACGGATTACCCAATGGGCTGCTCAGAAAGGATTCCTTGATCGAGTAGAGGTTCTTGGATTTGTGGATACCCCCATTTCAGTAGACTGGATTGTGGAGGCCGGTGCTCGAGTTCTCAACTTACTTACCAAAGGATCGCTCAATCATCTGGTACACCAACTGAAGAAAACTCCGGAGGAGCATTTTTCCGAAATTCGTCAAAGTATTTCCTATGCACGATCAAAAGGTCTTCAAGTGAATGTCTACCTAGAAGACTGGTCCAATGGAATGCGCAATTCCCCTAACTATACCCTTAGCTTAATAGAAATGCTTGCCGAACAACCTATCCAACGCGTGATGCTTCCGGATACGTTGGGGATTCTTTCTCCTTTGGAGGTACGTAGTTTTTTGGGAGAGGTTTTCTCCAAATTTCCTGACTTACGATTTGATTTCCATGGACACAACGACTACGATCTAGCGATAGCCAATGTTCTTGAAGCCGTGCTTCAAGGGGTATCAGGCATTCACAGTACAATCAATGGACTTGGAGAAAGAGCAGGAAATGCTCCTTTGGAATCAGTAGTTGCTGTGATTAAGGATTTTACGGATTTGAAAATCGGCGTTCAGGAACAAAAGATTTTTCGGGTATCCAAGTTGGTTGAACAATTTTCAGGGCAATACATTCCTGCCAACAAACCTGTAGTAGGTGAAAATGTATTTACTCAAACAGCCGGTATTCATGCCGATGGAGATCAAAAAAAGAGTTTGTACTTCAACCAATTGCTTCCAGAGCGCTTTGGTAGAGAACGAAAATATGCACTTGGCAAAACCTCAGGAAAAGCCAATATTTCAAAGAATTTAGAAGCTTTGGGCATATCCTTGGAGCCAGATGAACTGGCTCGAGTAACGCAGCGCATCATTGAGTTGGGAGATAAAAAAGAGCGAGTAACCACAGAAGACTTGCCCTATATCATTTCAGATGTGTTACAAAATAACTCGTTTGCTAAAAATATTAGTATTGATGGCTATCAAATGACCCATTCCAAAGGGTTACGGCCTTCGGTCCAGTTACGATTAAAAGTACACAATAGCTTTCATGATGCCACAGCTACCGGCGATGGGCAATACGACTCGTTCATGAAAGCGTTAAGTGCGATTTATACTTCCCTAAAAAAGGACTTACCCAAATTAGTTGATTACCACGTGACTATTCCCCCTGGAGGGAAAACGGATGCTTTGGTAGAGACGGTGATTACCTGGGAGTATGGAAGACGATTCAAAACCAAAGGATTGGATCCAGACCAAACTGTAGCAGCCATGATGGCTACGGAGAAAATGTTGAATATCATGGACAATCACCCAATGGAAATACATCCTTAATTTCATACTATGGAAATGAAAATAGCGCTCCTGCCTGGCGATGGCATTGGGCCCGAAGTAATTGCACAGGCAGTAAAAGTGGTTGAAGCAATTGGAAAAAAGTTTGACCACCACATTACCTTTCAAAAGGGTTTGGTGGGGGCATGTGCGATTGATGCTACAGGCGATCCCTATCCAGATGCTACGCACGAGATCTGTGCGGCATCAGATGCTGTTCTTTTTGGAGCAATTGGTGATCCCAAATACGACAACGACCCCAAAGCCAAGGTACGTCCTGAGCAAGGCTTGCTTCGCATGCGACAAAAGTTAGGCTTGTTTGCCAATGTCCGTCCTACCTTTACCTTTCCTTCTTTAGTACACAAATCCCCCCTCAAGTTAGACCGAGTGGATGGGGTTGATCTAGTTTTTTTTAGGGAATTGACCGGAGGGATCTATTTTGGTGAGCCGAGAGGAAGAAATGAGCAAGGGACAAAAGCCTTTGACACCAATGTCTACAGCAAGGAGGAAATTGTACGTTTGGCCAGAATGGGTTTTGAAGCTGCTCAAAAGCGGAGAAAACTGCTGACCTGCGTGGACAAGGCAAACGTGATGGCCACTTCCAGATTGTGGAGAGAAACGGTCCAAGAATTAGCTTCTGAGTATCCAGATGTAAAAGTAGAGTATGAATTTGTGGATGCAGTAGCCATGCGATTGATTCAATGGCCCAAGGCTTACGATGTGTTGATCACTGAAAAT
>JALRIY010000058.1 GCA_023255285.1 Algoriphagus sp. | reverse complement strand
GTTCGCGCGCCTATGTAGAAGACCATCCTGAAATGATCGACAAGATTCAAGCCCTATTCAACCAGGACAATGGTACGGGACGTATTGCCAATATCTCTGGACAAGGTTATGTGGAAAGCTACGAATACCTAGGCCGCTGGCTCAATAAGGTGCCTCGAAACATCACCCAAGACTTAAAAACCGAGTTTCCAGGCAACCCAGGCTCCGGGGGGACAGATCACGTATCTTTTGTGGCAGCAGGTGTCCCAGCCTTCAACTTGAGTGCCTTGCCATGGAACTATTTTAACTATACCTGGCATACTAATTTGGATACCTACGATAAGATTGTTTTTGACGACGTGCGCCAAAATGTAATCCTCACTGCCATCTTGGTGTATATGGCCTGCGAGGAAGAGGGACTTGTTTCTCGCGAGCAACGCATTCCAATCAACCCAAGAACAGGTGAGCCTACCGAATGGCCTGGCAAACGCTCTCCAAATCGAAAAGGAGGAGTGAATTAAAAAAGCTAACGGTTCACCGTTCACAGCCCACTTGATTGAACCTCAAGGCTTGTTTTTTTTAGGGCTGGTCAAGAAGTGGTGAATCGTTTACAGTAAAAAGAGAGGCTGTCCTGAAGTAGACAGCCTCTCTTTTTGAAGTTTTTTCAATATTCAAAATTTCTAAATTCCCCTAACTTTAAGGGGGGAATCACATCATTTGCCACTCCCAGTCATTAACTAGAGGATCAGATTTTTGAACTATAAGTATGAGTTTAAAACCAAGTTGGGGAAACTCCCCCTTACAAGGGGAAGGGGGATTCTCTCAAAAAAATAGGATTATACATAACGGGAGAGTCTTTTTTATTTTTTCCCCGATACCCTCCAGGTATTTGCCGAATTGTATTTCCCCACCACCAACACCTTGAAGAAATCCTTTTTGCCAAACTCTGAAGGGAGCTCATATTGCTTTGTATCGGAAAGTACCTCTCCTACCAAAACGTATTCGTCCTGGCCACCTTCCCCAAAGTTATCCGTTGGACTCCAGTAGACAGAAAGTATTTCGGATTCCAGCCCCGGAGTCCAATTAAGGGCTTGGTTTTTGCCTTTGCCTACTAAAATCAAGTTGCATAGGGAAAGGGGTCCGGTCAAAGGGACACCATCCAGCTCTCGTTCCTGATGTTCGGGTAGCACCAGGTTAAAAAAACGAAATATCGTCGGTAGAATATCTACCATGGCGGCCTCCCCCGAATAAAACCGGGCATTGAGGTCCTTGGCATTGGTGCTGATCCAGATTTCTCGTTCGGCATCGCTTTGGCCTCCGTGACCTTTTCCATCAGGTTCCTTACGCCCATGATCGGTAGTTATCCACAATTGCCAGTCCTCCCCTTTTTGCTGACGGTCCTGAACGGCTTGCCAAATCAATCCCACTTGCGAATCAGCTTTTTCGATGGCGACATCGAGCTCGGAACTTCTACCATGCCGATGTCCCATGTCATCCGTGTATTGGAGATACACCCAGGTAAGGTCTGGGCCCTGATTCCTGAGGTAATCCGCTGCTTCCTCTGCCACGCGTTGGTCAATCCGGTGAATATAGTTCGATTGGGAATCGTGGGGGTAGCGCAGCGTATCAAGTTCCAAGCCATCTACCGACCGGTCCAATTTTAAATAGTTCGTCTGCAGAAGATTTTCTCCCAGAAGCTTGGTCCTGTTATCCTGCCAGGTGGAAAAAATGGCCACCTTCGCATCGGGACGGACTTCTTTTAGATATCTGAAAATGGTCCAATACTGGTAGTTGGGAGCTTTGATTCCATTCCCCCAGACTTGGTGCTTGTGTGCCCAAGTGCCTGTTAAAAGTGTGTTGTAGCCGACTGCAGAAATGGTCGGAGATTCGGAGTATCCTCCCGCCAACCCCCCTGTGTAAGCACGCGAATATCCTCCCTGGCTGGCTATTTGATCCAAGTTGGGAGTAGCCACCCTTTCCAGGTCTTGGGCAGGAATTCCATCCAAAATGAGAAAGACTATTTTTTTCTGTTGAGCAAACCCAGGTTGTCCCCAGATAAGCAGGGTGAAAACAAAGAAAAATAAGTATCTGATTCGCATTTGTTTAGTCTTCAAGTAGTTGATCCGCTTTTTCACCAGTAAAACAAAGGTTGAAATTCATGGAGATTGGCTGTAGGCTATAGCCATTCTATGGAGCTAGGTCGGACGTCCCATTTTTTATTTTTTAGCAATAGCCTTAAGCCCCCATTACAGGCCTCTAGAGCCACGAAAATAATCACTATCGTCAATGTATTCAACCGCCTCAATTGCAGTCCTTAGTCGCTCTGAGGCATCACCAGCAATAATCTGATACGAGAAACCACTACGCTTAGCTAATTGCAGGTACTGTTCAAATAATTGCTCCCGAATCTCCAATTCGGGATGTTCTCGCAAAGGATCTGCCTGCCAGGGCAAATCAGTAGCACACAAGAGGATCAAATCGTAGGTTCTCCGTTCCAATTCCTTCAGCACCCATGGATCAATCTTTCCAAAACGATGGAGAGACCAGACCTGAATCACGCGCAAGTCGGTATCACAGAAGAGATAGCTTTTTGCTTCGCCAGCAAGTTCATCCTCCAACTGCATTTGTTGCCTGCCGATTTGAAGGAGATCCTCGAAAGCATAGGGACGGTGGAGTTTTTCCAAGTACTCCCTAGCCACTTCGGGCACCCAAGGCTCTTGAAAATAAGCTGCCAAAGCAGCTGCTAAGGTACTTTTGCCGGTAGACTCTGGGCCCAAGATTGCGATCCGTTTAGGCTTTTGCATGGGTTTGGGTAGCTTTAATCCAGGATAAAAGCCCTGCTATCGCCAAGGCGGTAAAAAATAAATATTGAAATGAGGTGAGCAAAAGCCCTTTATGAAAATAAAGGGGGATAGAAACCAGGTCGGTTAAAATCCAAAAAATCCAACTTTCCACCTTTTTTTTTGCCATCAACCACATGGCCACAAAGGCAGAAGCAGTGGTGAAGGAATCCCAATAGGGGACAGTACTATCTGTAAACTCCGACAATACACCCACCAAAGTAGGGAATGAAACTAAAAAAATAAGAAACGCATAAAACCATCCCTTTTCATTGAGCCAGGAAACAGGAAGCGTGTCTTGCTTTTCTTGGGGATGGGTCCAAAGGTACCAGCCAAAGACAGACATCCCAAAGTAATAAGCATTGATCCCCATGTCCGCATAGAGTCCATAATCAAAACAGATCCATACGTAAATGAGTACCGATACAATCCCGGTAGGATACACCCAAATGTGCTGCTTTGCAGAAAAATACACAGATACAATTCCCATCAATGCCGCTACCCCCTCCAGCCAACTGAGTTGCTGCAGCCCTTCTGCCAATCCGGTACGGAGTAGTTCGAAATCCATGATGCGAAGAAAAGGATATTTTTGAGAGCGAAAACCTTAACTCGCTGTTAATTTCAGTTACTTCCCCTCAAATTTGTGGCAAAGAAGTAACTTTTCCTGCAGTTGCCAGGTTTGATTGCTAAATTGCACCCTATGACATTGCCCAGTACCCCGGTCACCCAGGACATAGATTCACTCGATCCGAAGAACTTTATTTTGATCAAGAATGCACAGGTCAACAACCTGAAGCACCTCAGCGTGGCCATACCTAGAAATGCCTTTGTGGTCATCACGGGTTTGTCAGGATCAGGAAAGTCTTCCTTGGCCTTTGATACACTTTTTGCAGAGGGGCAACGGATGTATGTGGAGAGCTTGAGCTCCTATGCACGACAGTTTTTGGGGAGAATGGAAAAGCCCGAAGTGGAGTACATCAAAGGGGTCGCTCCGGCCATTGCCATCCAGCAAAAAGTAAGCACCAAAAACCCCCGCTCAACAGTCGGTACAACCACCGAAATCTACGATTACCTGAAACTCCTCTTTGCTCGTGTCGGTAAAACCTTTTCTCCCATTTCTGGAAAAGAGGTCAAGCACCATACCGTGAGCGACATCGTTGATTTTGTTAATTCCTTTGAAGAGGGGTCCAAAGTAATGATTTCTTGTCCGCTACAGCCTTCTGGAGAGCGCAAACTTGAAAAGGAACTCGAGCTCTTGCTGCAAAAAGGCTACACCCGCGTTTTAAGAAACGGAGAAGTGTTGGTTCTAGAAGAGATTTTGGCACAGCCAAAAATCGAAAAAGGAAGCTATGAAATACTAATCGACCGCTTGACGGTACAAAAAGAAGTAGAGGACAACCAATTTCGGTTGGCCGACTCCATCCAAACTGCACTTTTTGAAGGGCATGGAAACTGTAAAATCAATCTTCCTGGTCAAGAAATACGTTCATTTTCAGACCGATTTGAATTGGATGGAATGTCCTTTGAACTTCCCTCAGTCAATTTCTTTTCCTTTAACAATCCCTACGGAGCCTGTAAGCGCTGCGAGGGCTTTGGAACCGTCTTGGGCATCGACCAGGACCTAGTCATTCCCGACAAGGAACTGTCGGTTTACGAAGGTGCGATTGCTCCCTGGAGAGGAGAAAGTGGAAAAGGCTGGTTGGAACCGCTCTTGAAAAAAGGAATTGATTTTGATTTCCCAATTCACCGGGCTTACCAGGACCTTAGCGAGAAAGAAAAATCCCTGCTTTGGACAGGAAATGCGTATTTCCGGGGACTCCATGATTTCTTTGAAGACCTGGAGACCAAAACTTACAAAATCCAATACCGCGTGATGCTTTCTCGATTTCGGGGACGTACAGCCTGCCCGGATTGCCGAGGGACACGATTGCGAAAAGACGCCTCTTACGTACATTTTGGGGGTAAATCCATCACCGACTTGGTATTGATGCCCATTGAAGATGCGCTCCATTTCTTTCAAACAATACAACTCTCTACACACGAAGCGAAATTAGCCAATCGCCTATTGAAGGAAATCACCAGTCGTTTGGAGTTTATGCACCAAGTAGGCCTAGGGTACCTGACCCTCAACCGACTTAGTTCCAGCCTCTCAGGAGGAGAATACCAGCGAATCCGATTGGCTACCTCCCTGGGATCTGCATTGGTGGGTTCCATGTACATTTTGGACGAACCCAGCATTGGACTGCACCCGCGCGACACTGATCGGTTGATTGAAGTACTTAAAGCGTTGAAAAATTTGGGCAACACGGTCATTGTCGTCGAGCACGAAGAAAAAGTCATGAAGGCCGCCGACCAAATCATAGACATTGGTCCTGAAGCGGGCATAAAAGGCGGAGAATTGCTGTTTCAAGGGAGTATTGAAGCACTTATTGCGAATGGCACAACTTACACAGCGAAATACCTGCGTGGAGAGGAAAAAATATTTACCAAGACCGGCAATCGTGCCTGGAAAGACTCCATCTGGATCAAGGGTGCGCGCGAAAACAACTTGAAAAACCTATCGGTACAATTCCCTTTAAATACCCTCACCGTTATAACTGGCGTTTCCGGATCAGGCAAGTCTACCTTGGTCAAAAAAATTCTTTACCCGGCATTAGGAAAAGTTTTAGGAACGGTCCTAGAGGAAACGGGTAAGTTTGATAAGTTGGAAGGGGATTTCAAAAAGGTTACGCAAGTCGAATTTGTCGACCAAAACCCTATCGGAAAATCTTCGCGCTCCAACCCTGTCACTTACGTAAAAGCCTACGACGTCATTCGAACCCTCTTTTCAGAGCAAGCCCTTTCAAAACAAAGAGGCTACAAGCCTGCTTTCTTCTCCTTCAATGTGGATGGAGGCCGCTGTGAAGCCTGCCAGGGAGAGGGAATAGTGACTGTAGAAATGCAGTTTATGGCTGACATCCACCTCACCTGTGAATCCTGTAAGGGAAAGCGCTTCAAGAATGAAATCCTGGAAGTCACCTACAAGGATAAAAATATTTCCGAGGTGCTGGACATGACCATTGATGAAGCGATCGAATTTTTCAAGGAAAAGGCCCAACTAATCAATCGCCTTCTCCCGCTACAGGAGGTAGGATTGGGCTACATTGGCATGGGTCAGAGTTCGAATACCCTCTCAGGTGGCGAGGCACAGCGGGTAAAGCTGGCTTCCTTCCTTGGTAAAGGGGGAACCAAAACAGGCGATCATATCCTCTTTATCTTTGACGAGCCTACCACAGGCTTGCATTTTCACGACATCAGCAAGCTCTTACACAGCATCAATGCCCTGATTGACCTGGGCCACTCCGTACTCATCATCGAACACAATACCGAGGTGATCAAATGTGCAGATTGGGTAATTGACTTGGGCCCTGAGGGAGGAAATAAAGGCGGTCAACTGACCTTTGCCGGTACTCCTGAAGACTTGGCCAAGGAAAAAGGGAATTTTACGGGGGCCTATTTGTGAAGTGTCAAGTAGCTAGTATCAAGACATTTCTAGAAGTCTACCTGAGAAAGGTAGGCAAGAGCCGAGAGACAAGAGATTAGACACTATGTTGCTGACATAGCGGTATGTTTCGTAATGTCGACATTCTTCACTCAGCGTTTCGCATTCGATAGTAGCTTAAATCTCGTATTTCTACTTGGTACATTGTACTTCGTACACTCTTGATGCTTGCTACTAGCGAGTTGATACTAAAAAACAACCACTCCCTTACCCAGCATTTTTCGGTCCATCAGATCCTGCATGGCCTGGGGAACCTCGGTTAACGAATAGCGTTTTCCCACATGCTGCCGAATCTTACCCTCCTGAATCCAAACAAGCAGCTGTCGGGTATTTTGCAGACTAGCCTTTGGTGCGAATTTGGCAAACTGGCCCCAAAATACACCTACCACCGAACATCCCTTCAAAAGGGGGAGATTCATCGGGAGCTGTGGAATATCCCCATTCGCAAAGCCAATTACCAAATACCTGCCTTTCCACGCCATTCCACGCAAGGCCGGTTCAGAAAATTTCCCTCCCACCGGATCGTAGACCACATCCACTCCCCGACCTCCTGTCAATTCTTTGATGCGGGTTTTCAGGTCCTCCGTTTCGTAGTTGATCGTTTCCACCGCACCCTTTTCACGGCAAAGGGCTAGTTTTTCTTCCGTAGAAGCTGCCGCAATCACCCGAGCCCCCATCAGGGTGCCCAATTCCACCGCTGCCAATCCCACTCCGCCTGCAGCCCCTAAAACTAGCAGCGTTTCCCCTGCCTGCAACTGGGCACGATCTTTCAAGGCATGGTAGGAAGTACCATATGTATACAAGGTGGTCGCTGCAACCTCGGGCGAAATCCCTTCTGGCAAGGGAAATACCCGATCCACATCTACCGCCACCTTCTCGGCAAAGCCTCCCCAACCGCAAAGCGCCAGGACAGGCTGTCCCAATTCCAGGCCTTCAACTTCATGGCCGATTTCACTGATGATCCCCGCCACCTCTCCTCCAGGTGAGAAAGGGAGTTGGGGTTTAAACTGGTACTTATTCTGAATAAGTAGCAAATCAGGAAAGTTTACCCCACAAGCTGCTACGGTGAGGACTACCTGCTTGGGCCCAGCTACAGGGTTGGCAACCTCCTGCACCTGCAAGGTGTCAGGAAGTCCAAATTGGGTACAAAGAACTGCTTTCATAGAGCTTTATTTTTGCCGAAGGCATGTAAACACAAAAGAAGGAAAAAAGAAGGAAAATCGGCTCGAAAGGGATAATTTTGAGATGAATTCACCCCTAAGACTATCTTCTATGTCTGTAGCCTCCTACCTAGAAAAAAATAATGCCCGCTTTTTGCAAGAACTGGTTGACCTTCTCCGCATCCCTTCGGTGAGCGCGGACCCAAAATTCAAGGCAGACGTAGTCAAAGCTGCCAATTTTGTCAAAAATTCCTTGGAAAAAGCAGGCGCAGATCTAGTTGAAATCTGTGAAACTCCAGGCTTTCCAATCGTCTACGGCGAAAAAATAATCGACCCTGCGCTGCCTACGGTATTGGTTTACGGCCACTACGACGTGCAACCTGCAGATCCCTACGAACTCTGGGACTCACCCCCTTTTGAGCCAGTACTCAAGAAAACGGCCATACACCCTGAGGGAGCTATTTTTGCCCGGGGCGCAGCAGACGATAAGGGGCAGTTTTACATGCACATCAAGGCTTTCGAGGCGATGATGGCCACCAGCAATCTGCCCTGCAATGTTAAGTTTATGATCGAGGGAGAAGAGGAAATCGGCTCAGACAACCTGGACAAATTTGTGCTGGCTAATAAGGAGCGGCTCAAGGCAGACGTAATCTTGATTTCGGACACCCATATGATCGGTATGCAAGACCCCTCCATCACAGTAGGTCTGCGCGGCATGGCCTACATGGAGGTAGAAGTCACTGGACCCAATCGTGACCTCCACTCGGGTACTTATGGGGGCGCTGTGGCCAATCCAATCAATGTGCTTTGCAAGATGATTGCATCCCTCAAGGACGAAAATGAGCACATCACCATCCCTGGCTTTTACGAAAAAGTGCAGGAACTCAGCGTGGCACAGCGTCAGCGCCTCAATGAAGCACCTTTTGACCTATCCGAATACAAAGGCAAGTTGGACATACAGGAAGTGCATGGAGAAAAAGGCTACACCACTATCGAGCGAGTGGGTATCCGTCCTACGCTAGATGTCAATGGGATTTGGGGAGGCTACACGGGCGAAGGAGCCAAGACGGTACTTCCTTCCAAGGCTTTTGCCAAGATTTCCATGCGCTTGGTCCCAGATCAAGACTGGCACGAGATCGCTATACTGTTTGAAAATCATTTCAAGGCCATTGCTCCTGCGTCCGTAAGCGTCAAAGTAAAGGCACACCACGGTGGCGCACCTGCGGTGGTCTCTGATTCTTCTCTAGGCTACCAAGCAGCAGAAGCGGCCATGGAGGAAACCTTCGGTAAAAGACCGATTCCTACCCGTGAAGGGGGTTCCATACCGATCGTAGCGCTCTTTCAAAAAGAGCTGGGCTCTGACCCGATCCTTTTCGGGTTTGGGCTAGACACTGATGCTTTGCACTCTCCCAATGAGCACTATGGGGTAAAAAACTACCTTATTGGTATCGAAACCATTGCTGCCTTTTTTAGGCACTTTAGCACCCTACATGGACGTTAATTTCCTTTTTCTATGACGAAGAAAAGGAAACCTTACCAACCTAATTTCTGTTACCCCAGGCAAACCCAGTAGTTTATGAATCGCTTTCAAAAAAATAGTTTTCTACTCCTTGCATTGGTGCTCTTGCTCAGCCCTTGGGCACAGGCGCAGTTGGTCAAGCCGCCAGTATGGAACATCCGTCTTGAAGACAAAAATTTGCTTGTTGGGGAAGAAGCTACTGTCGTATTGGAAGCACAGATTCCCATGGGCTGGTATGTATATTCCAATGACTTCGATAAAAACTTAGGTCCCTTATTGACCGAATTTATTCCTGTCCCCTCGACAGATTTTTCAGTGGCGGGAAAGCTTCGAGCGATCCAACCCAAAAAGAAATACGACGAGGTTTGGGAAGGAGACGTGACCTTTTTTATGGGTAAAGGGCGATTTGAGCAGCCCGTCAAATTGCTCAGTCCTGCAGGAAAAGTTACTGGCTCCTTGGAGTACCAAATGTGCTCGGACCTGACCGGGCAATGCATCAATTACGAGTTAGATATCGATTTGCCATTTACGGCTACAGAAAATCCTGAAGCACCCGAAGAACTTCAAAAGGAAGCCGTCGCCTTGGAGGAGGCCCCTCTAATTGAAGCGGATACCAGTTTGCCTCTCCTAGAAAGGCCTGATTCTACCCCTGAAGCAACTGTCGATTCAGTCCCTGTTAAGTCCAGTAAAACGGATGAGTTTATTGGAGAAGAGGAGACGGCTTCTCTTTGGGGATTTATGGTACTTGCTTTTTTGGCGGGACTTGCCGCACTGCTCACCCCTTGTGTGTTTCCAATGATTCCAATGACGGTGAGCTTCTTCACTGGAAGATCCAAAAAACGATCCGAAGGAATTCGCCAAGCGTTTATCTACGGCATATCGATTATTGGTATTTACACCGTTGCGGGTACTGCAGTTGCCTCGATTCAAGGACCTGAATTTGCCAACTGGCTAGCCACTCATTGGGTACCGAATGTGTTTTTCTTTGGCATATTTGTGGTATTTGCATTGGCCTTTTTGGGGATGTTTGAATTGACTCTACCCTCGAGTTTTGTAAATAAAATAGATGCAAAAGCAGAAAAAGGAGGGCTTGGAGGAGTCTTCTTTATGGCCTTTACCTTAGTATTGGTCTCTTTTTCGTGTACTGGTCCCATCGTTGGCTCTATCCTGATTTCTTCTGCAGGAGGAGAACTCGTGAAACCCGTCTTGGGTATGTTTTCTTTTGGCTTGGCTTTCGCCATTCCGTTTACGCTATTTGCCATTTTCCCTGAATGGATGCAGCGCCTTCCCAAATCTGGGGGATGGCTGAATACTGTGAAGGTGGTTCTTGGCTTTCTGGAATTGGCTTTGGCCTTCAAATTCCTCTCCATTGCCGACCTAGTGTACCACTGGGGAATCTTGGACAGAGACGTGTTCTTGGCGATTTGGATTGTAATCTTCTCCGCTTTGGGGCTGTATCTCTTGGGAAAAATCACACTTCCGCACGACTCCAAACTAGAGCATTTGGGTGTGCCCCGCTTGCTACTGGCATTACTTACTTTTGTTTTTGTAGTCTACATGATCCCAGGACTTTGGGGAGCGCCACTCAAGTTGTTGAGCGGCTATTTACCGCCGCTGTCTACCCAACAGTTTCGCTTCAATGGGACAGGGGCAAGTGATCCTGTCTCCTCCTCTACAGAGACCGTCCTTTACGGAGACTTACTCAAAATCCCCCATGGGATCCCTGGGTACTTCGACTACGAGCAAGCGCTTGCTGCTGCCAAGCGAGAGGGAAAACCGCTTTTGATTGACTTCACAGGACATGGCTGTGTCAACTGCCGTAAGATGGAGGAAAATGTATGGGTGGATCCACAGGTACTTACACGCCTGAAGGAAGACTTTGTGATGGTGGCCCTGTACATCGACGAGCGACTGGAACTCCCCGAGAGTAAATGGTACACCTCTAGCTACGACGGCAAGGAGAAAATGACCTTAGGCAAGCAAAATGCCGATTTCCAAATCACCCGGTTCAACAACAATGCTCAGCCGTATTATGTCATCTTGGACCACCAAGAGCAATTGCTTGCAGCCCCTAGAGGCTATGACACAGACATTGCTGCATTTGTGGAATTTTTAGATGGGGCGAAGACAAAGTTCAAAGCTGAAAAACCCTACTAAATCTATTTTTCTTAGCTTGGTTTTTACCTTATTAGTAGGTTGTTTTTACTTTCGACATACAAATTAGGGCCCAAAGACGCCCCATTTAAAAATTGGACGGTGATTGATTATATCCTTAGAAATAAAGAAAGCGCTCTTTTCTAGAAATAAAAGAGCGCTTTTAAGTGGGCAGGGAGGTGAATTTATTTTAGAATTTTGGTATACGTTTTTTTATTTACCGCATTGGTGGAAGCGTTAGTGATCGTCTGGGTAAACCCTGAATCCGTACGTTCTATTGTGATGGCATAAGTACCCGCTATTCCCTCCATATTGGAATCTTCCAAAATCTCAATTACTTCATTTCCATTAACCGTAATTTTACCATGACCAACGTAATTAGTTACTGATCCATCCTGATTTATGGCTTGCGCTCCCCACAAAAATTCGCCTTTTGAAATCATCTTAAATTCATGATACGTAGTCTCAGACGTATCGCCCTCGGCAATATTAACAGATTTTGTCAATCGATAAAGACCGTCCAAATCACTCGCCTCAGAAACTTGATTTCTTACATACCCTTCGTCAAGCTTCCAAACCTCACCATTATCCATCTCCATCTCATCGATAATTTGCCTGTATCCGTTATCAGTCATTTCTATTCTAAGTATAAAATCATTTCCTGCGGAATCAGGGTTATTGGTTAATGCATACTCAGTAAGCAAGTCATCAGAAATAGAATAGGTTCCTGCAGAAAATCCAGCAGTACTATCTCTAAACCCTATAAACATCCACTCTTTATCAGTGTATATTTTTATTTGTTCCGCTACCACAAATTCAGGATTTGTCAAACTATCTCCATTATAAAATTCTTGACTTGATAAGGTATAATTTCCTTCTACATTAATTACTGCTTTCTCTTGCTGACAAGCTACTACTAATCCTATAAGGACCATCAAAAACATTTTTTCTAAATTTTTCATAATTAAATATTTAAATTATTATAAATAAACG
>JALRIY010000057.1 GCA_023255285.1 Algoriphagus sp. | reverse complement strand
ACCCAGGACCCTCCCGATGAAAAATCGGGATGCACTACCAGCTGAACTACTGCCCCAAAAATTACTAAAGCTCCTTTTGAGCTAAACATGTGATCCCGCTGGGATTCGAACCCAGGACCCATACATTAAAAGTGTATTGCTCTACCAGCTGAGCTACGGAATCGAACTCTATTGTATTTAAAATAAAAAGCGGAAGGTCTTTCCGCTTTTTAAAGTGATCCGGTCAGGACTCGAACCTGAAACCTACTGCTTAGAAGGCAGTTGCTCTATCCAGTTGAGCTACAGGACCAAGTGACTATTCCTAGTCAAATAAAGTCGGGGTGGCAGGATTCGAACCTACGACCTCCACATCCCAAATGTGGCGCGATACCGGGCTACGCTACACCCCGAAACTTTCTTTAACTCCTTGCAAGTTAATTTTGTGATCCCGCTGGGATTCGAACCCAGGACCCATACATTAAAAGTGTATTGCTCTACCAGCTGAGCTACGGAATCGGTTACTTAATTTCGGTTAATTGAATTTGCTTTTTGAAACTTCAGTGCCGTAATTGGACTGCAAATTTAAGACTCTGAATTCTAAATGCCAAGAATCAAATCCATCTTTCTCATAAAAGTTTCCATATTTTTTGGATTCCTATTGCAAAGCATTCATTGTCAGGCGAATGTGCCCAGATTAATGATTGCTGATTCTTTGTTCAACCAAAGAAGTTACAAGGAAGCCATGGAGATTTACGAGGTGAATTTCGAATCCGGGATCTATTCCCCTTCCATGTTGCTTAAAATGGCCTTCATTGCGGAAGGCATTGGAGATAGCGAACGCGCTACTCTTTACCTGAGCAAATACTACGATTTGAGTCCCAACCCTCAGACCATATCCAAAATCAAAACCCTCACTGGACAAGCTGAATTGATCGGCTATGAGGTCAGTGATGGGATGCGATTTGTTCTCTTTTTGGTAGAATACAAAGAGATTATTGTGGGAGGCTTGACCTTGTTTTTGATCATGTCCTTGATTGTTTTGTGGTCCCAAGGGAAAAAATTGAATGAAGCACGCATTTACTGGCCTTCATTCATCCTAATTGCCATCATTTTTGCAAGCAACAATTTTTTAAATGGCCCTTCCACAGGCCTGGTGAACTCCAGCCCTACGCTAATTCGGTCCAAACCCAGTGCAGGAGGCGATTTTGTGGACCTTGTAGAACCAGGACACCGAGTGACCATTAAATCCTCCCAAGATATCTGGTATGAGATCGAATGGAAGGACCAGATTGCCTACATCAAGAAAGAGGATGTGACAAGATTGTAAGGGTAAATTGTACGATGTAACAAGTAGGGACACGTTTAAGATCTGAATTCTTTCAATGTAACGCAGGCAGGTGTCCCTAGATTCTTTTTAATGTCGAATATCCAACTCTGGGTGGAGAATGTCGAAGTAAGGATTCGCATTTGAAATTGAATTCTACTTCCCTAAACTGTTAGTTTGCCTTCCTGTCAAAAAAAAAACATAGGCACACAGAAAATCCCCTATGTGCCTATTTGGTTAAAAAACCTAGATGCTGTCTAAGGCCTTGTCTCTCGGCTCTTGTTTTTCTTACAATTTCTTAATCATCAAATTACGGAAATGCACCAAATCGCCATGATCTTGTAAGGAAATTTTACCCTTTTTGTACTTTCCAAAACCTGGCATACTTTTGAACTTACTTTTAGCAATAAGCGCCTCCCACTCTGGTGTAAATAGCTGGGTGGAGACGATATTCACGCCATTCAAAAAGAAATCCAACTTACCTTGATTAATTCTAATCTCGGCCTGATTCCACTCCCCTACAGGTCTTACCGTCTCCTGACTGCTCACGATCAAATCGTACAAATCACCCGCCCTATGGCTGATGATTTTGGCATCTGGATGTCCTGCATTGTCCAAGACCTGCATCTCAGGGCCAGTTTGCCAAGGATAAGAATACTCTGGAGATTCATGGACTAAGAAAATCACCCCGCTATTTCCGTTAGGAGCGATCTTCCACTCGTACTTAAAATGGAAATTTTCAAACTCCTCGTTCGTCACGATATCCCCAGCATCGCCTTTTTGCCAATTCGCTTTATTTGCTGCGTCTAGGTACAATTCACCATTTTCGATTTTCCAGGCATTACCTACTGCTCCTCCTCCATACTTTGACCAGCCCTCAAAAGACTTCCCATCAAAGAGTGGAGTCCATTCCCCCTGCTCTTTAGTTTGTATAGGAATTAGTCCCTTTTCAGTTTTGGGCGCCTCGATAAAGGCCATCCCAATTGCGGCACCTGCTAGAAGTGTGATAACTTTAATATTCATGGATTATTTTCTTAATAGTAAAATATATCGCACCATGTCGCTTGCATCCTCTTCAGTCAAGTTGGGATGGGCAGCCATGGGAATTTCACCCCAAACACCTACACCACCAGCAATTACCTTCTGAGCAAGCATCACCACATTCTCTTCGGTATTCTCGTATTTGGCAGCCACATCTGCATAAGCAGGACCGATCAACTTACGCTCTACTTGATGGCACCCAGTACAATCGGACCCCTTTACTTTTTCCAAGCCCTTGATGTACACCGGATCATCTTTGTACTTGTCCTCTAAAGAAACCTCCACAGGGGCGGATTCGGTGGAAGAAGTTGCCTCAGCACTTGCCTCAGCTGATTTGTCAGCCCCTCCACAAGAAAAAGTAAGACCTGCCAGAACTACCACTACACTTGTTGCACGAAAATTTAGTTTCATTGATTTGATTTGTTTAATTCGTTAAATACCTCATACTCTTCTATTAAATGCCTCGTCTGCACCTGTACCTGCAAAATCGTCAAAGGCCTTTTCAGTAACATTGATGATATGTGCATCGATAAATGGTGCTCCCTCAGCAGCACCCTGCTCCGGATGCTTGATGGCACACTCCCATTCCAATACGGCCCAGCCACTGAAATTGTACTGCGAAAGTTTGCTAAATATTCCTGCAAAATCAACTTGTCCGTCGCCTAAAGACCTAAAACGACCCGCACGCTCTACCCAGCCCTGGAATCCACCATATACTCCCTGCTTGCCGGTAGGATTAAACTCTGCATCCTTGACGTGGAACATTTTGATGCGCTCATGGTAGAAGTCAATGAACTGTAGGTAATCCAAGCACTGCAATACAAAATGGCTTGGGTCATACAAAATATTGGCGCGCTTGTGGCCACCCACTTTCTCCAAAAACATCTCGAAGGTAATTCCATCGTGCAAGTCCTCGCCTGGGTGAAGCTCGTAGCAGACGTCCACGCCCACTTCATCAAAGGCATTCAAAATAGGCATCCATCGGTTGGCTAGCTCTGTAAACCCAGTTTCTACCAATCCTGCAGGCCGCTGTGGCCATGGATAGACGGTGTGCCACATCAAGGCCCCTGAAAAAGTCGCATGCGCATTGAGTCCCAAATTAGCAGATGCCTTCGCTGCATACTTGAGCTGCTGGGTAGCCCAGGCAGATTTTCCTTTCAGGTCTCCCTTGAGGTTGGCTGGAGCAAAGCCATCAAATAGCTCGTTGTAAGCTGGATGCACCGCTACCAACTGTCCTTGCAAGTGCGTAGACAATTCGGAAATTTCCATTCCTGTTTCCGCCACAATCCCTTTGATTTCATCCGCATAAGTTTTGCTTTCGGCAGCCTTTTGCAAATCAATCATTCGTGCATCCCAAGAAGGAATTTGCACGGCTTTGTATCCTAGATCTGCCATGTACCGGCAGATATTTTTTAAGTTATTAAACGGGGCAGCGTCGCCGGCAAACTGTGCCAAAAAGATACCCGGACCTTTAATTGTTTTCATACGACTTAGAAATTGATTTTAAATTAATTCTATTTTTTATTTCTTCCCTTTCTTGGCTAGTAACCAGTGAATTCAAATTTTGAAGTTCAATTAGTTAGGCCGTGAACCATGGACTTCCTGTGATCCTTGGTCAATCGTCTGTGGACGATTATCCTCAGTGATTCATTTGCCTGTTAATACCCAGATGAAATTGTGGACAATTCCCTTATTTTTCTACGATAAATGGAGTCCACTTTTGATCAGACTCTGTACTACGCAATACATGGTCGATAAAGGCCATTCCACGGATTCCATCCTCGATGCCAGGATAGTCTTCCCATTCCCACTTAGGTGTGGTTCCCTCCCGATCCGCATAGAGGCAGCGCGCAAAGTTGCGGTACAAATTGGCAAAGGCCTCCACATAACCCTCAGGATGGCCAGCCGGCGTACGGGTATTTTCTTGTGCCAAAGAACCTAGGTAACCTGTTCCTGCCCGGAAGATCTGTGCAGGCACGTTCGGGTACCTTACGGTCAAGGAATTGTTCAATTCCTGCTCCCACTCCAAGCCTCCTTTTTCTCCATACACACGGATTTTAAGGTTGTTTTCACATCCCGTATCGGTTTGCGAAGCCATCAATACTCCGGATGCTCCATTTTCAACTCGAAGCAGGACCACCCCATCGTCATCGATAGGTCTACCTGCAATTTTGATATATAAATCGGCACAAAGATGCGACACCTTTTCGCCAGTCACGTATTCTGCCATGTTGAAGGCGTGGGTTCCAATATCGCCCATGCATCCTGCCAAACCGTTTCTCTTTGGATCTGTTCGCCATTCTGCCTGCTTGTTATTCTCGGTTTCAAGGAGTTTGTACAACCAGCCCTGTGGATATTCCACATAAACTTTCCTCACCTTCCCAATCATTCCCTCTTGCACCATCTGTCTGGCCTGCTTGATCATTGGGTAGCCGGTGTAGGTATGGGTTAGCAAAAAGCGTTGTTTGGACTGGCTTACGATGCGATACAGCTCCTGAGCTTCTTTGTAGTTGAGCGTCAAAGGCTTGTCTAGAGCCACATGAAACCCATGTTGCAGCGCCTTTACCGTAGGATCAAAATGCATGTTATTTGGAGTAACGATTGCTACCACATCCATTCGCACTCCTTCAGGCAACTGGGATTCTTTGGCAAATAGCTCGTCATAGCTCTCATATACGCGGGAAGGGTCAAGTCGAAGTTCTTCTCCTTTTTGCTTTGATTTGGCTGGATTGGAACTAAATGCTCCACAAACCAATTCAAACATTCCGTCCATTAACGCGCCATTCAAATGAATAGCACCAATAAATGAGCCAGGACCACCTCCTATGAGGCCAAGTTTCAATTTTGCTGTAGTCGACATGGGTACTTGATTAGATTGGATTTTTAGGTTTGGTATTAAATAGGATTTTGTTGGAATTTCATGCTTTTCTATCAAAAAAAAGTGATTTTATGACCAACTGCCAGAACCCTTTATGAACGGCTATGACAAATCTTTTTTGTTCCTTTCTTTAGATTTTCAAAGAAGATGGGTAAACTACTGCAAAAACATTAAAATTTTAAATTTTCTAGTTAAAAAAACAGTCTTCACCTAGCCCCAAATCTTACCTATGTCCTTTTTTGTCAAGACCCGCCTCTCTTTGATGATGTTCCTCGAGTTTTTCATCTGGGGCTCCTGGTTTGTAACCATGGGCACGTTTCTTGCCAATAACATTCAGGCAAATGACCAAGATATTTCCTTAGCATTCTCTACACAATCCTTTGGTGCTATCCTTGCCCCTTTCTTCGTAGGATTAATCGCAGACCGGTATTTTCAAGCACAAAAAATTCTAGGATCCATTCACCTTATTGGCGCCGGGCTACTTTACCTCCTCCATCAAATGGCTGACTTTAACAGTTTCTTCCCCATGCTTTTGGGCTACATGATTCTCTTTATGCCTACTCTCGCCTTGGTCAATTCTATTTCCTTCAATCAGATGCAGCAACCAGAAAAAGAATTTTCTGCTGTTCGTATTTGGGGAACTTTGGGCTGGGTAGCCGCAGGAATCCTTATTTCTACCTTCGCCTGGGATAGCCCGGAAGGATTGGCCAATGGACTACTTGAACACACCTGGAAACTCGCTGCAACAGCTTCACTAATCTTGGGACTCTACAGTTTTACTTTACCTGCCACACCCCCACAAGCAAAAACAATAGGGGCTTTTCGGCTCAAAGATGCTCTGGGGCTAGATGCACTGAGCCTGCTTTCACATAGAAACTATGCCATTTTCTTCCTCTCCTCCATCCTAATCTGTATTCCCTTGGCTTTTTACTACCAAAACGCCAGCCCTTTTTTGACCGAACTAGGCATGGAAAACTCAACGGGAAAAATGGCCCTCGGACAAGTCTCTGAAGTGCTATTTTTAGTAGCACTTCCCTTTTTCTTTTCGCGATTTGGATTAAAAAAGACACTTGCTGTAGCCATGCTCGCCTGGGTCCTCCGCTACCTATTATTCGCCTTTGGCGATACCCATTCGGGTAACTGGATGCTACTTAGTGGGATTATTCTTCATGGCATTTGCTACGATTTCTTCTTTGTTAGTGGGCAAATTTATACCGATGCCCATGCCGGAAAAAAATTTAAATCTGCCGCACAAGGATTGATTACCCTAGCTACTTATGGCATTGGGATGTTGGTTGGGTTTTGGTTAGCAGGCCAAATCTCCAATTACTACCTGCTAGAATCAGGCCTCCACGATTGGAAATCAATTTGGTTGATCCCTGCTGGGATTTCTGCCTTGGTTTCCCTATTTTTCATGATTGTATTTAAAGCAGAAAAAATAAATAGCCCAAACTAACCCCCTCTAACATGACTTTCAATTCAGGAAGACGCGATTCCTTTAAAAAAATGATCCTTGGCGGAGCAGCCATGGGGTCCCTTGCTTCCTTTGACTTCAAAAAAAAGGGAGCGCCTGCACTCAAAGGCAACATCAATCACGGCGTTTGTGCTTGGTCCATGCGTCCACTAAGTTTGGAAGAGCTCTGTGTCCAAATTAAGTCAGTAGGAGTGGGTGCTATTGACTTAATTGGTCCTACCAATTGGGAACTTCTCAAAAAATACGACATCCATTGCTCCATGTGCAACGGCGCCGAACTGAGTATCGCGGATGGGTTCAACGATCCTAAATTTCATACCCAGTTAGAAAAAAACTACTTGGAAGTCATTCCTTTGGTACAAAAAGCAGGCTATAAAAATATAATTGCTTTTTCAGGAAATAGACGTGGCATGGACGACGAGACTGGATTGAAAAACTGCGAGATTGGTATCAAAAAAATCCTTAGCCAAGCTGAAAAACACGGAGTAGTCATCACCATGGAGCTACTCAACAGTCGCGTGGATCATAAAGATTACCAATGCGACAAATCGGCTTGGGGCATTGAACTTTGTAAGCGAGTGGGCAGCGAAAATTTCAAACTGCTATTCGATATCTACCACATGCAAATTGACGAAGGAGATATCATCCGTACGATTCGAAACAATCATCAGTACTTTGGCCATTACCACACCGCTGGAAACCCAGGAAGAAATGACTTGGATGAAAGTCAAGAAATAAATTACCCTCCTATCATGCAAGCTATTGTAGATTCGGGTTTCAAAGGCTATGTTTCGCACGAATTTATCCCCAAAGGAGCAGATAAAATTGCTGCACTAGGTCACGCAGTGCAGGTTTGTGATGTATAATTAATTAAACAAGCACCAGAATATGGCAAATGAAGCGTATGACGCAATTGTAGTTGGGTCAGGAATAAGCGGCGGATGGGCTGCAAAGGAGCTAACCGAAAAGGGTCTCCGTGTACTCTTACTCGAAAGAGGACCCATGGTTGAACACGTAAAAGATTACAAATCGGCCACCTTATCCCCTTGGGAAGTGCCTCACAGAGGTCGTAGAACCCAAGAACAGCTTTCTAATCATCCCAACCTAAAGCGTGATTACGTTCTAAACGAACTTAATCTAGATTGGTGGGCACACGAAAGTGATTCTCCCTATGTGGAAGAAAAACCATTCACCTGGTTTAGAGGCTACCAAGTTGGTGGCCGCTCCCTACTTTGGGGAAGGCAATCTTACCGCTGGTCTGAAACTGACTTTGAAGCCAATGCCAAAGACGGAATTGCTGTAGATTGGCCGATTCGCTACAAGGATATTGCCCCTTGGTACAGTTATGTTGAAAAATTTATAGGTGTATCTGGATCCAAAGATGGACTAGATATCTTGCCAGATGGAGAGTTTCAACCGCCTATGCCAATGAACTGTGTGGAAGAAGCCGGTGCTGCTAAAATCAAAGAACATTACAAAGGTGCACGTACCTGGACCATTGGTAGACCTGCCAACATCACCCAGCCACTTCCCGGTCGCCCAGGATGCCAATACCGAAATAAATGCTCCTTAGGATGTCCCTTTGGAGGCTACTTCAGTACCCAAGCATCTACCCTTCCTGCGGCCATGGCTACTGGAAACTTGACCCTTCGTCCTTGGTCTATTGTACGCAGATTGATCTACGATAAGGATAGCCAAAAAGCAACCGGCGTAGAAGTAATCGATGGACAAAGCAACGAAACCATTGAATTCTCTGC
Organism: Algoriphagus sp.; assembly: GCA_023255285.1. Classification (GTDB taxonomy): domain Bacteria; phylum Bacteroidota; class Bacteroidia; order Cytophagales; family Cyclobacteriaceae; genus Algoriphagus. Next base: position 3,738 of record JALRIY010000057.1, on the reverse strand, counting down.
AAAAATCATTTTCCTCTGTGCCTCTGCCTTCAACTCCACTGCCATCCTCATGCGTAGTGCCACAGATATTTGGCCAGGAGGACTAGGATCAAGTTCTGGAGAATTGGGGCACAACGTGATGGATCACCACTTCCGACTAGGTGCCAGCGGTACCTACGAGGGATTTGAAGACAAATACTATTTTGGAAAGCGTCCTACAGGATTGTATATCCCTCGATTCCGAAATGTAAATGGAGATAAGCGAGATTACATCCGAGGATTTGGCTACCAAGGAGGGGCCAGCCGTAGTGGTTGGAGTCGTGATGTAGCCGAACTCGGCCTAGGTGGACCGATGAAGGAAGCACTGACCGAACCAGGGCCATGGTCCATGGGAATCACTGCCTTTGGAGAAATCCTTCCTTACCACGACAACTTGATCAAACTCAGTGATACAGTAAAAGATAAGTGGGGTATGGAAGCCTTGGTCATGAATGCCGAGATCAAAGAAAATGAGCAAAAAATGCGTGTAGATATGATGAATGATGCCGCTGAAATGCTTGAGGTGGCTGGATTTAAAAATGTGAAAACTTACGACAACGGCTATACATTTGGACAAGGAATTCACGAAATGGGCACCGCACGAATGGGTAAAGACCCAAAAACTTCGGTTCTTAATGGCAACAACCAAGTTTGGGAAGCTAAAAACGTATTCGTAACGGATGGTGCCTGCATGACTTCTGCAGCAGCCCAAAATCCTTCCCTGACCTACATGGCTTTGACAGCAAGAGCAGCAGCTTTTGCCGTTGAAGAATTGAAAAAGCAAAACCTCTAATCCGACACGAACATGACTTTAATGAATAGAAGAGATGCGCTAAAATCAGTGGTACTCCTGATGGGAGGAACCATGATCGGTTCCACGGCCATTCTAACCGGATGTGCACCCGATTCTCAGTTGAAAGACTTGAACTTTAGTCCTGAAGATTTGGCATTTTTGGATGAGATTGGAGAGACAATCATTCCAACTACGGATACCCCAGGAGCAAAAGCAACCAAAATTGGTGAGTTTATGCAAATGATGGTGAAGGAATGCTACGATGCAGAGCAGCAAACCACCTTCATTTCTGGATTGAATAGCATACGTACCGATTTCAAAGCGGAAAAGAGCGTAGAATTTATGGAAGGTACTCCTGAAGATCGCTTGGCATTTCTCAATGCACTTCACCAAAAGTACCGGGCTAGTGGAGAGGAAAAGCAACCCGTAATCATCCATATGCTTCGTGATCTGACCGTGCTGGGCTACTTTAGCTCAGAAATAGGTGCAACTCAAGCACTTCGATACCAAGAAACACCAGGACGTTTTGATCCCTGTGTGGAATACAAAAAGGGAGATCGAGCCTGGGCTTAAAGTGAAATATAAATTTTAATCTGCTGCCTTCCTTTTTAAAAGGGTAGGCAGCTTTTTTTTAAAAGTAGGTCAATCGACAAACTCCTCTTGCACAGGGATTTTAAAGATGTATACGTAGATAACGACCACTAAAATAAAAAGTAAAGCCAACTCAAATTGTGACCAGATTTGGGATCGATTGATCAACTTTTTTGCTTTGGCAACCAACCTTTCACCTTCGGTCAATTGAATTGCACTTAACTTTTCTAAATCCCGTTGTGCACGGGCAATTTTCTCGTCATAAATCTTTACCTGCGCTTCATTAATCCCTGAAGAATCGTTGTAAAGCAATTGATAGCTTTTAATACTCAATTCCTTGTCAATGATATTTTTGAAGTCTGCAAGATGATTGGCTTCTTCTTCTGTAAGTTGAGTAGCTTCAAATGCGATTAGTAACTCCGAAATCTTTAGTTCCTCTGACGAAATTTCCTCAATCACCATCGAGTAATCGTAATTGATGTTGCAGTGATCTACTAATTTTTGGATTGAAAACAAGCTTTCGGAAATCTGAAAAATATAACTTTCTACCAACAGCCGGTCTTCATACACTTCAGTAAATGTCCCACTTATACTTCGAAAAGATTGACGCTCCAACAGATTTTTACCATAGAGTAGCACCAAAAGCATCCCGATAATCAGGAAGGCACTTATTTTTCTTTTTTTGTAGGAAGTTGCCATAACAGTAAGTGATTCTAACTAAAACTTACTGGTTAAGTAAAGGAGATTCGAGAGAATTCCCAATAAATACACCTTTGATTTTTATACTTACTGCAGCTTATTTGGATTTTGCTGGTACACTCGCACATAGTCCACTTCCATCCGCTGGGGCCATATCTGAGGATCTACCCCTTCCTTACCCCCCCAGTTACCCCCTACAGCTAGGTTCAAAATCAAATAAAAAGGTTGGTCAAAAGGCCATTCCTTGTAGTCATTACCCGTATTCTTGAATGAAAAATAGTGTTTGCCATCCACGTAAAAGTCAATTTGCTCTTTCATCCAGTCGATGGCATAGGTATGGAAATCGCTTGCAAAATCGGCAACCAACACCTTTTCTCCTTTTTGTGTTCCTACTAAGTGGTTGAATGCTTCGGTATGCACCGTTCCATGGACTGCACCTGGGTCATAGCCTACATGCTCCATGATATCTATTTCTCCACTCTTTGGCCATCCTCCAAACTTATTTTCCTCAGGGAGCATCCAAATTGCTGGCCAAGTGCCTCGGCCTTGAGGTAATTTCGCACGAACTTCCACATAACCGTACTGCCAAGTCCCCTTTCCTTTCGATACCAATTTGGCTGAAGTATAGCCCTTGGGCTGACTAGCATCTGCATGAGCCTCCACCAGCAATACCCCTCCCTGCACACGCGCATTCTTTAGCTGTCCAGAGGTGTAGAGCTGAAGTTCATTGTTACCCCATCCATGATCACCTACTTCAAGGGTCCATTTGCCCGGATTAGGAAATCCATCTTGGTCAAACTCATCCGACCAAAGCAGATTACCTCTTTTGGTTGATTGCTGCCCATAACTTAAAAAACAAAGGAAAAGCCCGAGGGAGAGGAGGTGTATAACTTTCATAGCAACTAGAAAAAACTATTTTAATAAAAGGTTAGATGGACAAAAACTAGAAATCAATCCCCACTTAGTAGCGGACAACTTCCAATTAAAGAACCAATATACTTCCAAAAATTTTGTCTCCTAGGTGCCGCTCAGACAAAATTCTTCCAAAAGTGGGCCGAGATTTGTCTACCTTAAATAGCCCTAATCAAAATAGGTGCATTAGACCCAAAAGGATTCAGAAATCTATTTCATCAACTTTCCCTAGTACAATTATTCCAAGGAAGTAAACTCCATCTTCAGAGATAAACGAATGTAGGCAATGGTGCCAAGCCTAAAGGCCTAAAAATTTCAATTCTTCTTCCAATGAGATTTCCTTATGCTTGTATTCCTGTCGATCCAACAAACTCTTCTCCGTTGAAAGTCGGTTTAGGCTGACCGAATGTGCGTAATAATCTTCATCCCATTCAGGGCAATTCTCAAATCCTTCCTCTACTAACTTATTACAAATCAACTGCTGTACATAGGAGGCAAGATGATCTACAGAAAGATTTGCAGGCAACTTGATCAACAAATGAATGTGATTGGGTAGTACACTCAGGTGAGTTTGTTTCTCGTAAAAATCCAATGGTAGCTCCTCGAGTGTTTTCTTGATGTACCCCACCATTTCAGAGGTAATTAATGGCGCATGACCTTTGGTCCAAAGAACAAGGTGCGTCCAGATATTTGAGTGTGAATGGGGCATTTTAAGCAACGTATAC
>JALRIY010000056.1:1555-12519 GCA_023255285.1 Algoriphagus sp. | reverse complement strand
TTTAGTTTCGTAACTTCTCACTTCTACAATGGCATCAAACGACTCCAATTCCAAAAAATGGCCAGATCCAAAGGATTTTGGTCTTCCTTTCGTGGAAATTAGTCCGCTGTCTAAGGCAAAAACTCCAAAAGCAGCGACCACTATCTCAACACCTTTGGAGACTCCTGCACCTACAAAAGTGAAGTTGGATTCAATGAAGAAAGTAGATCAAAAAAAGGATGTTAAAATAGATCGCCCACTCGACCCCCCAAAAGTAGGCTCTAAAAAGTCTAACACTTGGGTATGGATAGTTGTTTTTTTAGGTTTGGCAGCCATTTCAGTGATAGTATGGCAGCTACAGTCCGATCCAACTGTCCGCTTGCAGGCAGCTGTAACTGAGGAAATTGTCGTGGCTACAACGGAAGTTCCTTCCTTTAAAGAGCAAACTGATGTTGATTCGGTTTCAGATACGGTAAGTCTTGCTGAGGAGGCACCCCAAATCCCAAAAATTGAGGAGACCTCGGAAGCTGTACCTAGTTCTATTGCTACTTTTAATCTTATTCCAATTACCTCCAAAGGGGAGAAAAAACGCTTCTTTTTGGTAATTGCAAGCTTTCCCAAGGAATCCATGATACAAGAATTTATTCAACAGCTTTCATCGAAGCCTGAAAATTTGTATTTGATTTCTCCCTACGAAACCAGTACCAATTACAGGCTAGCAGTGGGAATGTTTGATAATTGGACTGCAGCGTCGGTTGAACTTGAGAAGTTCAAATCTCAATTTACTTATGATTTATGGATATTGAATTATTAACGATGGTAGTACTACAAACACTTACCAGTGATTCATTAACAACTTTGACCAATGCTACTGATTCAAGCAGCACCTCTATTGGTTTGCTTGATCTTTTGATCAAAGGGGGATACATGATGATTCCTTTGTATCTTCTTTTTGTGGTGGCAATTTTTATTTTTGTTCAGAAGTTACTGGTGATTAGAAAAGCATCTAAGACTCCAAATCAATTGTTGGATCAAGTAAAAGTTTTGGTTCAGAGTGGTCAAATGGATAAGGCTAAACTCCTTTGCGCTGGTGAAAGCACTCCCGTTGCCAATATGATCACCAAAGGAATTGATCGAATCGGTTCTCCATTAAAGAATATTGAAGTTGCTATTGAAAATGTAGGTAAACTAGAAATCTACAAATTGGAGAAAAATCTAGGTATACTTGCTACAGTGGCAGGTGCTGCTCCCATGATAGGGTTTTTGGGTACAGTCACTGGAATGATTCAAGCGTTTATTTCGATCGCGCAAGAAGATGGAATGGTGTCTCCCAAATTACTTTCCTCAGGAATTTATGAAGCCATGATCACGACAGCTGCCGGACTGGTAGTTGGCATTGTTGCTTATTTGGGTTACAATTACTTGGTTACGCTAGTTTCCAAATTGGTGCATCATATGGAATATACCTCCATTGAATTTATTGATCTTCTTCAGGATAAATAAGCATGGGACTACAGCAAAAAAATAAAATAGATGCCGCTTTTAGCATGTCCTCGATGACTGACATCATCTTTCTTTTGCTTATTTTCTTTATGCTTACCTCTTCCTTCATTACCCCTTCTGGACTTTCGGTGAATTTACCTTCTAGTGAAACCTCAGCTATTGTGATGCAAGAGGTGACTGTTTCAGTAACAAAGGACCTTCAATTTTCGGTCAATGATCAATTAATTTCGAGAGAAGATTTGAAAGGAACGCTAACGCCCTTATTGGAAGGAAAAAATGGTCAGGTGGTCCTACATCTAGATAAAGAGGTTCCAGTGGAATACCTAGTAGAAGTTGGAGGAATAGCGGCAGGCCTGGGAGCAAATGTGTCCATAGCCACAAAACCTTACAGAGAGTAATGGAAGTGGATTCTAAATCCTTTGAAAGAAAAAGTCGTCTCCAATCCGCTGGAGTCACTATTTTGATTCAAGTGCTTCTGTTTTTGGTTCTTTTTTTTACCGTGGTCTGGGAGAAGCCTAATCCACCCAAACCGATTTATGGATTGGAATTAAATTTAGGTTTTTCAGACTTTGGATCTGGAAACCCCTTAGAAGGACCTACCGGTTCTGCAGAATCTCCTGTAATTGAATCTGCAGCACCAGGAGAAATTACTCCTCCAATCACTGCTACAGTTGCAACTACTAGTTCCACCGTCTCTAATTCAAAACCAAGTACGAATAAAGCAGTAAGCGCTCAGCCTTCTCCTATTAAAGGGGAGACAGTAGCTACCCCAAATTTTGCAAAGGAAGAAGACAAACCAACTACACAAAAAGTGGTGGAGCAGCCCAAAGTAGATCAACGAGCGATATTTGGATCAAGTGGTAAATCAGTAAAAGGGACAAATCCAAGTAGCGGATTGGGACAAGGAAATACCTCAACGGCAGCAGATCAGGGAAAACCGACGGGAACGGTGGATGGTAGGGCTTTGCAAGGCAATGGTTCAGGCAAAGGAGCCGCAAGCGGTGCAGGCTATAGTCTTGACTTAGAAGGTTGGGAATTTGCGGCAAGGCCTAGCATCAATGACCGAGTATCTAACCGAAACGGGCGAATTGTTTTTAAGATTACAGTTGATGGCTCGGGGAAAGTCGTTCAATCCTTGCCTTTAGAATACAATGTATCAAATGAAGTGTTGGCCTATTACCGCCAGGTAGTTAATCAATTGGATTTTAAAAAATCTGGGGGAGGAGCAGCAGATTTTTCTAGTGGAAAAATCACCTTCGTGATCAAGGTGGACTAAACATGACTTACCAAGAGACTTTAGACTATCTTTTTAATGCACTACCTATGTTCCAACGGGTGGGAGCAGCTGCTTACAAGGCAGATTTGACGAATACAATAGCCCTATGTTCACATTTGGGTAATCCCCAAAATCTATTCAAATCCATCCATGTAGCAGGAACAAACGGCAAAGGAAGTACTTCTCACTCCTTAGCGGCAGTCTTTCAAGCGGCGGGCTACAAAACTGGCCTGTATACATCACCACATTTGAAGTCCTTCACCGAACGGATTCGAATCGATGGGAAAGAAATCAACAAGGATGATGTAGTTCAATTTGTGACTGCCCACAAGAATTTTTTGGATCAATTGCAACCTAGTTTTTTCGAGATGACTGTGGGCTTGGCCTTTTGGTATTTTGCAATGAAAGCTGTAGATATTGCGATCATTGAGGTAGGCATGGGTGGACGATTGGATAGTACCAATGTTATTTCTCCCGAACTTTGCCTCATTACCAATATAGGCTTGGATCACACTCAGTTTCTTGGAAACACCCTTTCCTTGATTGCAGGAGAAAAGGCTGGAATTATTAAGGAGGGTGTACCCGTCGTAATTAGCCATACTCAAAATGAAATACAGTCTGTATTTCTCCAGAAGGCTGCCGCAATGCAATCCAAACTTATTTTTGCTGATCAAGAATGGCAGGTATCCAAAATCGAAGAGAATAATTTAGATAAATCGCAAAATTCTAGATTTCAAGTACGTGGTCGAGAAAAGGATTTTGAACTGGAATTTGGGTTGGGAGGTGATTACCAGCGATTCAACCTGCCGGGAATTTTGGAGACGGTGGTACAAATGAGGAACAAAGGCTGGAATAATCTAAGTAGGGAAGCGCTTCTTTTGGGCTTGGCAGGTGTTTCAGAACAAACAGGCCTAAAAGGGAGGTGGCAGATTTTGCAGACTCGACCCCTCATAATCGCCGATACAGGTCACAACGAAGCTGGAATCTTGGAGGTAGTGAATCAACTTAAAAAATATCCCTACTCTCGTCTTTGGATGGTAGTAGGGATGGTGCAGGATAAAGATATTTCCAAGGTATTGGACTTACTTCCAAGTGAGGCCAATTACCTATTTTGTCAACCAAAGCTTCCTCGTGCCTTAGATGCTCAGATCTTGGCAAATAAGGCACGAGAAAAAGGGTTGAAGGGACAAGTAATTTCAGAAGTTTCAGATGCATTGGAGTTTGCACGAAAAAATGCTTCAGCAGATGACCTGATATTTATTGGAGGTAGTACTTTTGTGGTCGCAGAAATAAAAGACCTCTAATGAGTAGAAAAAAACTGGTTCGCTTTGCACAAAACGAGGCCAATCCCAATGTAGTACAGGCAGGTAAGCCTATTTTTGAGCAGATTAAAGGGAGGTGGAATGAACTTCAATTTCAAATTGGACAGCCTCTAGTGGTTGAACTAGCCTGTGGAAGAGGGGAGTTTACCTTGGGTCTTGGACGCCAAAATCCCAATCAAAACTTTATTGGTGTAGATATCAAAGGAAGTAGAATCTGGAAGGGGAGTTCTATGGCAACAGCCGAAAACATCCACAACGTAGCCTTCTTGCGAACACAAATTCAACAATTAGATAGTTTTTTTGCGCCCAGTGAAGTAGCTGAACTGTGGATTACCTTTCCCGATCCATTTCCTCGAGATGGAGATGAAAAGCGACGATTGACCTCAACCAGATTTTTGGATATGTACAAGCAGCTAGTGAAACCAGGAGGGATTATCCATTTCAAAACAGATAATACAGGCCTATTTGAGTATACCGAGGAGATTTTGGCTTCCCGCCCTGATTGCAAAGTCTTATTTTCTACGACAGATTTCTATGAAAGTGAATTGCGAGATGCCCACCATGGAATAAAGACTCGGTACGAGAAGATTTTTTCAGATAAAGGGGAAAAAATCAAATACATCCAGTTTTGTTTTATAGAATAAAATCGGGCTCTCGGTAGCGCGGATTTGGATAGGTATAAAAACCTTCTCCTGTTTTTTCACCTAGTTTTCCTTGATCAATGTAGGTTTTCAAATGAGCAGCAAAAGCTTGAGAAGCTGAATCCGACATTTTGTGGGTCACATGCCATGCGGTATCCAATCCAATGGAGTCCAATATTCCAAAAGGACCCATTGGCATGTGGAAATTCACCATCCAAGACTTATCGATATCTTCAATACTTCCTACTTCACGTGTGATCAATTTCCCTGCAGCACCCAACAAGGCCATCAGCATCGTATTAAATAGATATCCTGGGTTTTCCTTCCTTACAATGACGGGCACTTGATTTAATTTTCTTCCCAATTTTTCGAGGACGCCAATCAAAGTAGGATCTGTTCCTGGATGGGGCATGATGTCCACTACCCTGGAATAAAACACATCATGAAAATGGAAGGCACAAAACCGAGATGGGCTGCCGGTTTCCTCTGCAAACTGGGAGGGGAGTAGATAGGAGGTATTTGTGGTCAACCAAGTGTGGGATTCTGCGAGTTTACCGACCTCGGCCCATAGCGATTTTTTTATCGCTACATCTTCCGTAACACTTTCATTGACCAAATCAGCACCTTTCAAAGCTTCAGGCAAGTCCAAGGTAGGATGTATTCTTTGGATGATTTCAGGAACTTGTGATTCCGTTAGCGTTCCTCCGCGTACAAGTTGTCTTAGGATTTTTTGCATAGTGAGTAGGGCCGAATCCAAGGATGCCTGTTTCAAGTCAAAAATGGAAACAGTAAAGCCGGAAATAGCCGATTGTAGGGCTACTCGAGAGCCAAGGGTGCCTGCTCCTAGGATACAAATTTTACGAAGGGTCATGTGTTAGATTTTATCAGTTTGAAGTGTTTTTAGGGCTTTTTTTCCAGCTGCTTCCACTACATGGATGAGTGGTTCAAATCGAGGATCCGTAGAATAGCCTTGAGAATAACGTTTGAAAATTTGTTGAGCGATTACAGCCACTTTGACTAAGCCAAAGACATAGTAGAAGACCATTTCTTGTTTGGAGCTTGTTCCATTAGAAAAATAGTATTCCATTATTTCTTTCCGGCTGAGGTTTCCTGGCAAGTGGCTTAAATTGAATAGCTTTAAAATCTCAGGATCCTTTTCCTCAGCCCAATAGGCTAGGGTGGTGCCTAAATCCATGAGTGGGTTACCTACCGTGGCCATCTCCCAATCTAATACTCCTTTGATGTGAGTATTTTGCTGTGGATCCAATACCAAATTATCGTACTTGAAATCGTTGTGAATGAAGGCGAGGGGTGCTGTGGAAGGAATATTTTCAAGCAGCCAAGTAGTTGCTTGTTCTAACCCTGGAAGTTCATTGGTTTTAGCTCGAAAATATCGATCTACCCATCCTTCCACTTGGCGTTGGGTATAGCCTTCCGGCTTGCCCAAGTGAATCAATCCGGAATTTTCAAGTTTTAAATTATGAAGTTCAAGTAGGCAGTCCATCGCTGAACGGGATAAGGCAGTAAAGTCTTCCTTTTCTAGTTTAATTCCCTGAGGAACTCGATTTCCTAAAATCACACCTTCTACAAACTCCATGATAAAGAAGGGGGCTCCAAAAATGGATTCTTCGGCACAAAAGTGAATTGGTAGGGGACTTTTGGTGTAGCCTGCTTTTTTCAATCCTTCAAGAACCTTAAATTCCCTTGACATGTCATGGGCTTTAGCAATTTTTTCACCGAAGGGTGGACGTCTTAAAATAAATTTTTTAGTAGAACTTTCTACTAGGAAACTCAAATTGGAATAGCCACCCGGAAGTTGATTTACTTGGATCGTATCGGCAGCACAGTGGAGTATTGGAGCCAAATAATCCTTGAGTAAATCAAAATTTAGTACACTATTCATTTATTGGCATAATTTTTAAGAATGCTACGGGCAAGTGCAGACTTATGTACTTCATCAGGTCCATCGTAAATACGTGCACCACGCTCGTGTCGGTACCAAAAAGACAGTAGCGTATCATCGGTGATCCCAAGTGCGCCATGTACCTGAATGGCACGATCAATTACTTTCATGAGCACGTCGGCTACAAAAAATTTGATGGTTGAAATATCTTCTTTGACGGCTTTTGCCCCAAGTTCCTGCATCCGTTGTGCGGTATCGAGCACCATAAGTCGACTGGCTTTGATTTCTGCTCTACTTTCAGCGATCCAATTTTGGATGGTTTGTTTGTCAGCCAACGATTTGCCTACTTCAAGTTCTCTAGAAAGAGCACGTCTGCACAACAAATCGAAGGCTCGTTCGCAGATGCCTATCCAACGCATGCAGTGATGGATTCGTCCAGGTCCAAGTCGTTCTTGTGCCAAGGCAAATCCCTGACCTTCCAAACCTATTCGGTTGGCCACAGGTACCCGGCACTGCTCAAATTTTACTTCAGCATGGGAAAGGTAATCTTCTCCTGCTTCTCCCATAATGGAAATGTTTCGAACAAGGGTATAACCTGGCGTATCCAAGGGGAGCAAGATCATGCTTGCTTTTTGATAGGGTGAGGGAGCATCTGGATTTGTTACGGCCATCACGATAGTGAATTGAGCACCATCGGCGGCGGTGGTAAACCATTTATGGCCTTGGATAACATATTCTTCCTCATTGCGAGTAGCTGTGGTAGCCAGATAAACTGGATTACTTCCAGGAAGCTGGGGTTCGGTCATTGCAAAGCAGGAACGGATTTCTCCACGCTGCAGAGGACCAAGCCACTTTTCTTTCTGTTCCTCCGAACCGAATTGATGGAGTAATTCCATGTTGCCAATATCTGGAGCGGCACAGTTGAAAACATAATGACCGATTGGGCTTTGACCCAAAATTTCGGATACCTGTGCAAATTGTACGAGGTCCAATCCCAAGCCACCTTCCTCCTTGGCCAAATGTGGCACAAATAGACCCATGGACTTCGCTTTTTCACGCAAGCCTCTTAGTTTGGGTAAATATGATTTAAAGGGTCCCTTGACTACATCCAAATCGATGGGAAATAGTTCTAATTCTACAAACTCTCGATAGGCGATTAGAAGCTTCTGTAGTTGCGCAGCTGAGATTTCCTGGTTATTCCTCATTAGATTGAAAATCCTCCATCTGCTGTTAAAATGGCCCCAGTGGTGTAGGAAGATGCAGGAGAGGCAAGGAATAAGGCCATAGCACCAATTTCTTCAGAGGTACCTGCTCTTTTTATAGCCAATTGCTTTAGGATCATGGACAGTATTTTTTCATTGGACCAAAGCGCTTCTGAGAATTTAGTTTGAATGAGACCTGGACAAATGGCATTGACACGAATTTTAGAATCTCCCCATTCTTTGGCAAAAACTTTGGTGAGAGAAATCAAGGCAGCTTTGGAAACCGAATAAATTCCTAAGCCTTGCTCTGGGGATATTCCTCCAATACTTGAAATATTAATAACAGAAGCAGCTGCCGATTTTCTAAGGTGGGAATAGCATAGCCTACTAAGTTCGAATGCCGCCTTTACATTCACGTTCATGATTTTATCAAAGGCTTCAAGAGTGGTTTCATGAACAGGCCCAAAAACAGGATTACTGGCAGCGTTATTTACTAGAATATCAATGGTCCCGTATTTATCTACCGTTTTATCTACTAAAATGGGTAATTCAGCCATGTTTCCCACATTACAAGCAATTCCAGTCACTTCATACCCTTTGGCATTGAGTTGTTCCGCTTGCTCATCTAATGCTTCCTGCTTTCTGCTGCTGATGACCACTTTAGCGCCTGCTGCAGCAAAGATTTCTGCGATTCCAAAACCAATGCCTTTGCTAGCACCTGTAATCAGTGCTACTTTTCCATCCAATGAAAAAACTGAAGATAAATCCATGAATTTTTGGGTTATTTTTCTTCCAAAAGATAGGAAAAATATGCCCATGCTGTAACTTGAAGCCTTATCAAATTCACTAATTTTCGTTTTTTAGCTTATTTTAAAATTTTATGAAAGAATTAATCTTTGATCAACCTGGTATCCCTCAAGAGGTTTTGTACTTGAAAGATAGCGAAATGCCTCAACCTAAGGCACAGGAAGTATTGATTCGAGTAAAAGCACGAAACATCAATCCTTCGGATATTATGTTTATCCGTGGAATGTATGGTATTACACCTAAATTGCCTAGCAGTGCAGGTTTTGAAGCCAGTGGGGTAGTTGAGAAAGGGGATGAGGCTGGAAAAGTTGCGGTAGGTACACGGGTAATGTTTACGGCGGTTGGTACCTGGAAAGAGTATGTTTGTATTCCAGCTGCTGGGGTTATCCCAATTCCAGCTCAAATGTCGGATGAGGTAGCTTGTCAGGCTTTCGTTAATCCGATGACGGCATACGGAATGATTGAGGAGTCAGGTTTGAAATCCGGTGAATGGTTGTTGTTAACTGCAGGTGCCTCTGCCTTTGGAAAATTTGCTATTCAGATGGCTAAAGCAAAGGGCATTCGTGTGGCAGCCACTGTTCGCCATGAATCTCAGAAACAATTATTGATGGATTTAGGCGCAGAACTAGTTATAAATACTAGCACGGAGAAACTGGCGAAATTGATTTTTGAAAAAACTGTAGTAGGCGTGGACGTGGTTTTTGATGCAGTGGGAGGGGATTTGGGTGTTAAGGCTTTATCCTGTTTGAAGCAAAAAGGGCGAATGCTTGTATTTGGTGCACTTGCTTTGGAAAATCTTTCCATCAATAGTGGATTGCTCATTTTTAAAAACCTACGTATTGAAGGTTTCTGGTTGAGTACTTGGGTGGAAGAGCTTTCTACCGAACAACGGATGATGGCCTTCCAACGGGTATTTGGATTTTTGATGCAGGAAGAATCAAAAGTGGATGTAGCAGCTATTTACCCGCTATCAGAATTTAAAGCAGCATTATCTGCCTATGAACAAGCTGGTAGAAATGGAAAAATTCTATTTGTAAGCGAATAGTTGGTTGTATTGAACGGCTATTTTTAGGATTATCGCCATATTTGCAACCGAATAACTAAGACTATCACCATGAATTGGGAAAAAATTGACCAAGAACTTACTGAAATTGTACAGCAACGGATACAGCTAAGTGCATTGGAATATAGTGATGAAAATTACGACGATTTGGAGGAGCAATTACACGACCTCGAAGATGATTTTAACGAGAATTACGAGGATGTATTAGCTCCTGAATTGGAAAAGATTTATACCAAGTTGAAATCAGATACGGACGTTCTACTTCCTACCGCTTATTTGGCCAATACCTACCTAGAGATGCTTCCCGATGCAAAAGGCAGCGTTACCTATGAGGTAAGTGGAGAGCAAGGGGTGCCAATTGAATCGGATCAATTGGGTAAAGTGGATCTGCGAATTGTACTAATTCCTAATCCAGTTCGATTTGTATTGCTAGTCAATGGCAGGCAATTGAAAGAGTTATGGAAAAGTAGGTAAAAAATAAGGGGCGGTAGCCCCTTATTTTTTTAGAAAAGACTCGCTTGAATTATTTGAGGCTTTGATGCTTGTATTGTTCCTTTGAGCATGTCTTGCATCAGTTTGAGAAATCCACGCTGCCAAGCTTCAGGACTAACCTTTGTTTCCTTACCTTCAAACGAAATGGGCCCTTCCATTTTTTCAAATCCCAGGGCCATACTCCAAATCGTGTAAAAAGTTATTTCTGCTTGTAATTCTGGACGAATGCTGCCATCCTTTATTCCTTGGGAAACCATTTGAATTCCCAAACGGATGGGATCTAACTGCAATTCCAACAATTTGTGAAAATGGATTGAATCAAGGATTAAGGGGTTGATTTGTTTTTTTAATTCAGGCGAAGTGTACTTTTTCATCAAATCTAAAAAATGTAGGATAGATTGATAATAAACAGGTTGCTCCTTAGAAAATTTCCATATCCGTTGAACTAAGTCGGTGAGCATTTCAAGACCGTTTTTTCCTTTGGCACGTAGGGACTCCCTAAACTCTTCTTTGAGTTGTTCAAATGCTTTTTTTGTAAGAGCCATGAAAAGGTCTTCCTTATTTTTATAATAAAAATAAGTGAGTCCTTTGCTGATTCCTGCTTTCTTGGCCACATCCTCCATTCTTGTAGCCGCAAATCCTTGTGCTGTAAATAAGCCTATAGCTGCATCTAGGATAAGTTTTTCTTTGTTTTTTTCACCTGCCATTTTAAGAATCAAAAAGTACAATATAAGCCAAAAGTATTAAATCTTAGTCAAAAAAAATAACATTTGACT
>JALRIY010000056.1:0-1457 GCA_023255285.1 Algoriphagus sp. | reverse complement strand
CACCTGCCATTTTAAGAATCAAAAAGTACAATATAAGCCAAAAGTATTAAATCTTAGTCAAAAAAAATAACATTTGACTCTTAGTCAAATGTTATTACGTAATCAAATTTTTCAAGGTCTTTGTATTTTTGAAGTTAAGAGACGACCGCTATAATCGCATAATTTTTCTTCCCTTTCTGTACAAGCAAGTATTTTCCTTGAAGCAAGGAATAGGTGATTTTACCTTGTGGATCTTCCACCTTTTCTTTGTTGATACTTACTCCGCCCCCAAGGATCATTTTTCTAGCCTCACCTTTGGATGAAAAAAGCGTATAATTCGTTTTTTCACTCACCAAATCCAATATATTCTCGATGCTGGAATAAATTTCTTGGGACAATTGCACTTGAGGAACCCCATCGAATACCGCTAAAAAAGTACGTTCGTCTAAGGAAGCCAAATCTTCCGTTGAAGATTTTCCAAAAAGGATCTCAGAGGCCTTGAGTGCCATTTCGAATTCCTCCTTGCTGTGCACCATGGTAGTTACCTCCTTCGCTATCTCTTTTTGAAGAATGCGTTGGTGAGGAGCTAGGGCATGTTCTTTTTCCAAGCTTTCAACAGTCGCTTGATCTAGCACAGTGAAAATACGAATGTACTTGCTCGCATCTTCATCGGATACATTTAACCAAAATTGGTAAAAGGCATAAGGGGAGGTTTTTTCGGGATCAAGCCAAACGGATCCTCCTTCTGTTTTTCCAAACTTAGTTCCATCAGCTTTGGTGATCAAAGGTACCGTGAGCGCAAAAGCACTCCCTCCACCCATTCGACGAATCAATTCTGTACCTGTTACGATATTGCCCCACTGGTCAGAACCGCCTAGTTGGATACTGCAGTTTTGATTTTTCCAAAGGTGGTAAAAATCATAGCCTTGGATCAATTGGTAACTAAATTCAGTGAAAGATAGGCCGTTTCCGTCCTCTAAACGTCTTTTTACTGAATCCTTGGACATCATGTAATTGACTGTAATGTGCTTTCCTACCTCACGAATAAAATCCAAAAAAGTAAATTGCGACATCCAATCGTAATTATTGACCAATGCTGCCTTATTGGGTTGGTGGCTAGAAAAATCAAGGAACTTTGCAAGTTGTTTTTGAATGCACGCCACATTGTGATCTAAGGTGGATTTATCCAATAAGCTTCGTTCGGCTGACTTAAAAGAAGGGTCTCCAATCATTCCAGTAGCACCCCCGACTAGGGCTACTGGCTGATGACCAGCACGTTGAAAATGCAGGAGGGTCATCACCCCAACTAAGTGACCGATATGTAAAGAGTCAGCAGTGGGATCAAAACCCAAGTAGGCAGCTGCCATTCCTTTAGAAAGATGCTCTTCTAAATCTGGAGTCATGTCTTGGAGCATTCCTCTCCATCTTAGTTCTTGAATAAATGAATTCATGATTGGGGGGGTGGGTATCGGACTACA
>JALRIY010000055.1 GCA_023255285.1 Algoriphagus sp. | reverse complement strand
TTTCATCTTGGAAGCTAAAACACTAAAATCATAGGTCTGAATAACCGATATCGCTCCCGATAAACTGAAAAATCGGAAAGGAGACCACTTACATTTGAGATAGCACTTAAAATATAGTCGGCTTAGTTTAAGTGTAAAACCCTTTCCTATCCTGAAATTCAATTTAAGTAATCGCATCACAGAATTATATGATTATCCGCAATTATGCCAGTATTCCCACCGGAGTACTAAAACCTCCGGATAATCGTCCTTAAACGACGGCCCACAGACGACAGCGCTACTGATTGAACCACAAACCTTATTTTGTTCCGTTAATTGTGAAAAAGCGGCTAATCATAAAAAATTATATTTTGGAGGAATTTTAAGTAAATACAATTCTTTTTTTTACTCTTGCCTTGTGAAAAAACCGTACCTCTTTCTTTTCTTTTTTTACCTTCTTTTCTCCTGTAAGCAGGAGAACTCCGAATCTTTATTCTCCCTGCTTTCAGAAAGACAAACTGGAATCTCCTTTCGCAATGATCTGGTTTACACTGAAAAAATAAACCCCTACACCTTCCGTAATTTTTACAACGGCGCGGGGGTAGCGATTGGTGACATCAACCAAGATAGCTTACCCGATATTTTTTTTGCTGGAAATCAGCAAAGCAATCGCCTCTACCTCAACATTGGGGAGCTCAACTTCGAAGACATCACCGATAATGCAGGTCTAAATTCTGAAGGATCTTGGACTACTGGCGTCAGTATGGCTGATGTGAATGGAGATGGACTTCTAGATATTTACGTTTGTAAATCTGGACCCATGCAGGGGCCACGTAGACACAACGAACTCTTTATTAACAATGGAGACCTGACTTTTACCGAAAAGTCCAAGGAATTTGGGTTGGCCGAAATAGGACTCAGCCAGCATGCCGTATTTTTTGACTACGACAAAGATGGAGATTTAGACATGTATTTGCTCAGCAACTCCGGACGCTCTGTGGGCCTCAACGACCTTCGCTTGGGGCAGCGGGAAATTCGAGATCCTGAAGGAGGAAATAAACTTTTCAGGAACGATAACAATCAATTCTTCGATGTCTCCCAAGAAGCAGGCATCTATGGGAGTGCGATAGGCTACGGCCTTGGAGTGACTGTGGCGGACCTCAACCAAGATGGGTGGCCAGACCTTTACGTCTCCAATGATTTTTTTGAGCGGGACTACCTCTACCTAAACCAAAAAAACGGAACTTTTCGAGAGATTTTACCCCAAGCTATGCCTGAAATCAGCATGGGTTCTATGGGTGCAGATATCGCAGATCTAGACAATGACCTATGGCCAGATATCCTCGTCACTGAAATGCTCCCAAGTGATCTGGCACGGGTCAAATCCAAAACTCCCTTTGAGGAATGGGACAAATTTCAAGCCAATCAAAAAGCTGGATATCACCGGCAATTTACACGTAATACCCTACAACGACATCTGGGAATTCACCCTCAGGACAGCATTCCTATTTTTGCAGAAGTTGGAAGATGGGCTGGTGTGGAAGCTACCGATTGGAGTTGGGGAGCATTGATTTTCGATGCTGACCTGGATGGAAAAAAAGATATTTTTATTGCCAATGGCATCGGCAAAGATCTTACAGATTTTGATTTTGTGGATTTCTATGCCAACAATCAAGGGAAAATTGATCAATTCAAACAAGACTCGATTTTGATTACAAAATTGATTGATAAATTTCCATCTGTTCCCCAACAAAATCACCTATTCAATAACAAAGGAAACCTTCAATTTGAAAACCTTGCTCCCTCCCAAGGATTGGATCAACTTACCTTCAGCACCGGGTCCGCTTATGCAGACTTGGATAATGACGGGGACCTTGATTTGGTGGTCAACAACCTCAATGAACGCGCCTTTGTCTACCAAAACAATAGCAATCCAGGAACCACTAAAAACTTCCTCAGTCTCGATCTCGGTAATGCCTTTGGCGCAAAAGTTAGGCTTTATACTGCTGGAGAAAGCCAGCTTCAAGAGTACCAGCCTGTTAAAGGATACATGTCCTCAGTAGACCCAAGATTGAATTTTGGTCTAGGGAAATACAACCTGATTGATTCAATACACATCGATTGGCCCTCAGGAAAACGGACCCTCCTAACCAAAATAGCCGCTAATCAGGTGCTATTCCCGGAAGAATCGGATGCAAAGGCACTCCAAACTGAATTCAAAACTCCGTCAACCTACTTCACTCCAATTGTAGCATTCACCTTCCCATACAAACACAAAGAGAGTGAATTCGTTGATTTTGACCGCGATCGCCTCCGATTCTGGTCAATCAGCAATGAGGGGCCTCGAGCAAGCCAAGCCGATATCAACGGGGATGGACGAATAGACTTAATTATTCCTGGCGCTAAAGGCCAATCCACCTCCCTTTGGAAGCAGAGCGACTCAGGCGTTTGGTCTACCTCTCAAATGCCCCTATTTGATCAGGATAGCCTTGCTGAAGATGTAGTGGCCCACTTCTTTGACGCCAATGGGGATGGTGCTGCTGACCTCTTGGTAGGCAGTGGAGGAATTGAATTTTCAGACTTCTCCCCAAGCTACCAAGACCGCTTGTATCTCAACGATGGCAAGGGGAATTTTTATCGCTCCGGACAGCGCTTTCCTGCAACACCCACCTCGTTTATTTTAAGTTGGGATGGAGATCAAGATGGAGACCTAGACCTTATTATTGGAGAACGGGGCTTTCCTTTTGGTTATGGAATTGCGGTTGGAGTTCAATTTTGGAAAAATGATGGGAAAGGAAACTTCACGGATGAAAGCACTACCCTTGGCAAACCCTTTACTTCGCTGGGGATGCTGACCGACGGCGCTTTAGCGGACTTAGATGGAGACGGGAAAACAGAACTCCTGCTAGTAGGAGAATGGATGGGGCTACACATTTTCACCTTTGACCAGGGAGCTTGGATTAATAGCACTGCGCAATTTGGACTAGAAAATACGCGCGGATTTTGGAAGCGCATCTTGGTAGCAGACATCAATGGAGATGGAAAAATGGATATGCTTGCCGGAAACTTTGGCACCAATTCCAGACTACGAACTAATGTTGCAAATCCCTTGCGATTGGCGATCAATGATTTTGATCAAAACGGTTCGATCGAACAAATCCTCCACCACCACGAAAATGGGAAAAGTATCCCCTGGATACTTAAAAACACACTTGTTAAGCAAATTCCTTCCTTAAAAAAACAAGTGCTCAGCTATGCTGATTACAAGAACAAATCATTAGAGGAACTCTTTCCCCAATCGGTTTGGGCAAATTCAATAATTTTGCAAGCAGATTGGATGGAAACTACCCTTTGGATCAACCAAGGAAGGGGGGAAATGGTACAAGAGATACTCCCTGCAGAAGTTCAGTATGCTCCCGTTCATGCCATCACCCTACTTCCTAGACCAGGGAAATCTTCCTTGATATTGCTTGGAGGTAATGAAAGTCGGATCAAACCTGAGCTTGGGACCCAATTGGGGAGTTATGCTTGGGTACTTGAAAAAGATGCCACTAACAAATGGAAAGCCTTAAAACCTCAAGAAAGTGGACTATTTGTCTCAGGAGAGATTCGTGATTTTCAATGGATTCAATCCAACAACCAAACGCATTTATTCGTTTTACGAAACCATGAAAAACCATTGGTAGTTACAGTACGCTAATTTTCCCTTTGATTGCTTCCCTTCGATGACTTAGCACGTAGTTTCGGGATTTTAAAAAAACCTTGTCATCTTTACTCAAAGAAATTTCAACCTCATTCATCCAAAACCCAGAATGAAAAAAATCCTTGGTGGTTTACTTTTCCTCACCTTCTTGGGCTCGGCCTGTAGCACAAAAGACAAAGTTCCTCCATTATTTGAAGAGATTGCTAAAGAATCTTCAGGAGTTAACTTTATGAATAGCCTTACTTTCGCCGAGGATTTTAATGTCTTTACCTACCGTAACTTCTACAATGGAGGTGGGGTGGCCATTGGTGATGTGAATAACGATGGTCTAGTAGATCTGTATTTTACGGCCAATCTAGGTCCCAATCAATTGTTCCTCAACAAGGGGGATTTCAAGTTTGAAAATGCAACCGAAAAGGCAGGCGTGGCTGGAACCCGAGCTTGGAGTACTGGTGTAGCCATGGCGGATGTGGATGGAGACGGCTGGCTAGATATTTACGTATGCAACTCAGGCGATATAAAAGGAGATAATAAGCAAAACGAATTATTTATCAACCAAGGTAATGGTACCTTCAAAGAGATGGCTGAAGCCTTTGGCCTAGCAGATAAAGGGTTTTCTACGCATGCTGTGTTTTTTGATTACGACAAGGATGGGGACTTGGACGTCTACCTACTGAATAATTCCTACCAAGCTATTGGCACATTCAACAAAATGCAAAATGAACGACCTGTGCGTGACTCGGTGGGTGGAGACAAACTTTTCCGTAACGATGGGGAAAAGTTTACCGATGTAAGTGAGGAAGCAGGTATTTATGGTTCTGTGGTTGGATTTGGGTTAGGAATTACTATCGGGGATGTCAACCAAGACACCTGGCCTGATATCTTTATTTCAAATGATTTTTTTGAGAAAGACTACCTTTATATAAACAACCAAGACGGAACCTTTACCGAGTCTCTAGAATCTTCAATGCGCTCGATTAGTGCGGCTTCTATGGGGGCCGATATTGCAGATGTCAATGGAGATGGGCTTTTGGATATTTTTGTCACTGACATGCTACCAGAGCCCTCCACGAGACTCAAGCAAGTCACCACCTTTGAAAGTTGGGATAAGTATCAATTCAATAAAATCCATGGCTACCACTACCAATTCTCCCGTAACATGCTCCACATCAATAATGGAGATGGGACCTTCAGTGAGATGGGTAGACTTGCCAATGTGGAAGCTACAGATTGGAGTTGGGGAGCACTACTTTTCGACATGGACAACGATGGTAAACGTGACATATTCGTAGCTAACGGAATCTATCAAGATATTACCGATCTAGACTACCTCAACTTTATCGATGACGAGGACACCAAGGTCAGAATCATCTCTCAAGCAGGAGTAAACTACAAAGCACTCGTAGATCCAATTCCAATCACGCCTATTCCGAATTATGCTTTCAAAAACCTAGGAGATCTCCACTTTGAAAATGTGGCAGATCAGTGGGGCTTAGGCAAGGCCATCCACTCCAATGGGGCCGCTTATGGTGATTTAGACAATGACGGCTCCTTGGACTTGGTAGTCAACAATGTCAATTCAAGTGCCCAAATTTTTAAAAATAAGGGGAAAAGTCTACAGCCAGATTTGCACAGTATCCAATTGCAGTTGGTGGGTAAAGAAAAAAATACCGGAGCTATAGGTACACAGATTCAAGTAAAAGCTGGCGATCAGGTGTTTTATTCCGAACAAATGCCCAACCGAGGCTTTCAATCTAGCGTAGATCCAAAAATCACAATAGGTTTGGGCAAAGTCACACTTATTGATGAGCTCAAGGTTTTGTGGCCCGATGGAAGTTTCACCCAGATGACCAAGGTCCCTGTAGATCAATTGCTAAAATTACGCTGGGAAGATTCGGGAGTACTTCCAGAGGGGGGCTCGTTTTTCCCCATCCCAAGTCCTGCCAAATTTGTAAAAGCGAGCAATCTAGGGCTTGACTTTACACACCAGGAGAATGAGTTTATTGATTTTGATCGAGATCGACTCACCTATTTGATGCTATCCACGGAAGGCCCAGCATTTGCTAAAGGCGATGTAAATGGGGACGGCCTCGAAGACCTATTCTTTGGCGGAGCCAAAACCTTTGCAGGCAAACTTTACCTTGCCCAAAAAGGAGGTGGATACACCTACAAGCCCCAAGAATGCTTTGACTTAGACGCTATTTCAGAGGATACAGATGCTTTATTTTTTGATGCAGACCAAGATGGAGACACAGACTTGTTTGTCACATCTGGAGGTAATGAATCTGGGTTTGGAAGCCTTGACCTTGCCGATCGCCTCTACCTCAACGACGGCAAAGGTAACTTTATCAAAGGCTTTGCCACTGGCACAGTAGGTGTTTTTGGAAGTAGCTCGTCCGTAGCACCAATAGACCTCAATGCGGATGGAGCCCTCGACTTAGTTGTGGGTGGAAGACTTATCCCCTTCACCTATGGGGTATCCGCAGATGCTCAACTATGGATCAACGATGGCAAAGGAAATTTCATAGAGCAATCCGCAGCTTTGGCTCCTGAACTGAAGGCTATTGGAATGGTAACCGATACCAAGGTCTTGGATTACGATGGTGATGGGCTGCAAGATGTGGTATTTGTTGGCGAATGGATGGCCCCAACTTTTTTCAAGAACGTTGGGAAAAAGTTGGAAAAAATGACACTGCCGGGAATGGAAAACCTAAAAGGATCGTACCGAACCCTAGAAGTGGGAGACTTCAACGGGGATGGAAAACCTGATCTAGCCCTAGGCAATCAAGGTTACAATACCCGCATGAAGGGATCTAACACTCGCCCAATCCGGATGTATCTCAATGACTTTGATCAAAACGGATCCGTCGAGCAAGTATATACACAAGTAGTGGATGGGGTATCTATTCCTTACACGCTAAAGCACGAACTTGAAAGACAGGTGCCTAGCATCAAGAAAAAGTATATCCGCTATGCAGATTATGTGGACCAAAGTTTACATGATATTTTTAACAAAGAAGTAATCGATCGTTCCATTATTCAGGAAATGAACCACCTGGAATCTGGGATTTTAGTCAACCAAGGAGTAGGCAACTTTGATTGGAAACCTTTCCCTGTAGATGGGCAGAAATCTTGGATTTTTGCAATTCATGTGCTTGATATCAACGAGGATGGTATTCAAGACCTAATCCTAGGAGGTAATTTATCCAATATCAAACCCGAACTTGGAAAGCACGACGCGAGCTATGGAGAGGTATTCCTCGGAAAAGGGGATGGAACCTTTTCCTTTTGGCCCAATCGAATTCATGGTTTGAAGTTGGACGGTGATATCCGAGCCATCGCAAGCCTTGGTGGAAAACAACTCCTATTCGTGATTAACAGCGCTCCTGCTGAAATCTGGAACTATTAAGTGTTCCAAATCGGATACGCTTGGAACTTGCCTTGCGTTTCTCATTTGTGAATACCTACCATTTGGGTACCTTTGTGCCCATCAGACGAATAAATTTTACCTATTCTAGAGTATCTTAACCCCGTTTACATTTACTATGCGAATCCAAAGAATAGTACTCCTTCCTATCCTACTTTTGGTAATTATGATTTCTTGCCAAGAGAAAAAAGACTACTCCCAAGCCATCAGTGATGGGAGTTATTTTCACCTTGCCCAAAACCAAATCACGGAAGTGATCATCCATGATATTTTTTCGCCTCCCGTTGCAGCGCGAATCTATTCATATGCCTCCTTGGCGGGATATGAAGTCGCTGCTGCCACTGACCCTAACCACTATGCTTCTTTGATGGGGCAATTGAATGGATCCGAACCGATTTCCATCCCTGTGCCAGCAAATATTTATCCTCCCCTTGCCTCTTTAGCCGCTTACTATCATGTCGGCACGGCATTGATTTTTTCTGAAGAAAAAATGAATGCGCACCGAGATTCTATTTTTGAAGTACTTCGAGAAAAAGGAATCCCTGATGAGGTCTTCGATGCTTCTGTTGCTTATGGTCAGGAAATTGGTGAGCAAATTAAGGACTACTCTAAAAAAGACAATTACCACCAAAGCCGATCCTTCCCAAAATACACGGTAACAAATGAACCAGGAACCTGGCAGCCCACACCTCCTGCCTATATGGAGGCTATTGAACCCCATTGGAATAAAATTAGAACCTTTGTTTTGGACTCAGCTGCCCAATTTAAAATTAGTCCCCCTCCAGCCTTCTCCAGTGAACCTAATTCTGATTTTTACAAGCGTGCATTGGAAGTATATGAATCTCAGCTTGCAGCGAATGAGGAACAAATTGCCATTGCACAATTTTGGGATTGCAACCCCTACAAAATGAACGTAAAAGGGCATGTCATGTTTGCTACCAAGAAAATTACACCTGGTGGCCATTGGATGGGAATTGCATCCATTGCTTCCAAAGCGGCCAATAAAGATTGGAAAGGCACCATAGAAGCTTTTGCCCTAACCGCAATTTCACTGAATGAAGCATTTATAGCGTGCTGGGACGAGAAATACAGAAGTCGAACCATACGGCCAGAAACTTACATCAACCAGCACATTGATGAAAATTGGGTGCCCTTACTTCAAACCCCACCTTTTCCAGAACACACCTCTGGACATAGTGTCGCGTCTACCGCTGCATCTTATACCCTGGCTCAGCTATTTGGAGATGAACTCCATATTGTAGACAGCACCGAAGTAGCTTATGGCTTGCCCATCAGAGAATTTGACTCCTTCTCTCAAGCTGCTTCAGAGGCAGCTATCAGTCGCTTCTATGGGGGTATACATTATTTACCTGCCATAGATGAGGGTGTAAAACAAGGGAAGCAAGTGGGGGAATGGGTCTGGAAAACCATTTCCACGCGACCTGAGCGAGTTGCTTCAAACTAATAAAATCCCGACCTTTCTATAGAGGGTCGGGATTTTTTATTGGTACAATTTTTTGTCTGTAATATACTGCTCCACTCGCTCTGGAAGGAGGTAGCGAACTGATAAGCCCTCCTGAATGGATTGCCGAATAAAAGTGGCCGAAATATCCAATAAAGGAGCTTCCATATAGCTCACTCCAGGATGATCCAACGTTTTAACTTCCCCAGGTCTCGGATACACCAAGATGGGGAAGTTTTCCAAGATAGCGTGGTGATTTTTCCACTTGTGAAAATGGCTTAGATTATCAGAACCCAAGAATATGGAAAACTGATGCTGGGGGTACTTATCACTCAAGTAAGTGAGTGTATCAATGGTGTAACTCGGCCGTGGCATTCGAAACTCTACGTCCGAAGCTCGAAATTGGTAATTATCATCGATAGCAAGTTCAACCATCCGAAGTCGATCCTGCTCGTGTGCCAGCGATTCTTGCTTTTTGAGAGGATTTTGAGGACTGACTACAAACCAAACTTGGTCCAATCTCCCTCGCTGAAAAAGGCTCTGGGCGATAATAAGATGTCCCATATGAATAGGATTGAAACTACCGAAATACAGCCCTATTTTCATAGTTAATGCTTTAAAAATTCCGTCACCAAGGCAATGGTTTCTGCTGAAGAGCGAGCAAATTCATCGTTGAGTACGGTAACGTCAAACTGGGGCTCAAAGGTCATCTCAAACTTGGCCTTATAAACTCTTCGGGAAAGCGTCTCCTCCGTTTCTGTTCCGCGGTCATGTAGTCGCGATTCCAAAACCTCTAAAGAAGGCACCTTTACAAAAATAGCCAATGCCTGCTCCCCAAAATAATGCTTTAGGGCCAGCCCTCCTTTGACATCCACATCAAAAATAACTGCTTTTCCTTCCTTCCAAATTCGGTGCACCTCCTCTTTCAGCGTGCCGTAAAAATTGCCTGCATACACCTCTTCCCATTCCACAAAGGCATCTTGGTCAATCTTTTGTTTGAACTCCTCGATACTCAAAAAATAGTAGTCCCTGCCGTGTACCTCGTGCCTTCCGCGACGATCACGGGTGCAAGCAGAGATGGAAAACCCCAATTGGGGAACGTGCTGCATCAAGTGCTTGACTAGAGAAGTCTTTCCTGATCCAGAGGGAGCGGAAAAAATAATTGCCTTTCCTGAGGGGATACTCATCGCGCGTCTTGGATCATTTGGCGAATCGACTCCGCTAGTTTATCAGGTACAGGTTGCTTGGTGCATTTGGTTTTGAGCACCTCTCGGATTGCTTGTTCCAAGTGAAAATGCGCAAAGCAGGGCTGACATTTATCTAGCTTTTCTTGAAGCATTTCATTGCCCCCTTCTACAAGCTCTCCATCCAGGATGCGTTCTAGGAGCTGGAAGCACTTGCTCACGTCATTGCATTGCAATTTCCGCTCTGGGGATGATTCTTCTTTATTTTCCATAACTACTTGTTTAGTCCTCCTCATCGTCTGTGGCATAACCCATGGATTGAGCATAACCTTTTAATGTGTCTTTCAATAAATTCCTCGCTCGATGTAGCCTAGACCGAACCGTACCGATGGGAATATCCAAAATCTTCGCCATTTCTTCGTAGGTAAATCCTTCTAAATCAGCAAGGATAATTACCGTTCGAAAATCCACCGCCAAGCCATTCAAGGCATTGGAGATCTCATCCCCCAACATGTCCCTGACCGATTCCGCACGAAGGTCACTTGTACGCTGGTAGTCTGCATCGTCGGAATTATAAAATGTCTCTACTTCTTGGTAATCCACCGTAGCGGGTTTCTTACTCTTTTTTCGATAGTCGTTGATGAAACTATTTTTGAGGATCCGAAACAACCAGGCTTTTGCATTGGTCCCCTGCTCAAAGGAATTGATAAAACGGAAGGCTTTCATGTAGGTGTCTTGTACCAAATCCTTAGCATCATCTTCATCGAAAGTCAGACGGAAGGCAAAATTGTACATGGAATCAATATGAGGCATAAACTCACCATCAAAGATTGTAGATCGCTCTTCCTGAGAATATTTCCTTCGCTGTACATCAGACATAAGTTCAAAAATACACAATGCCTCAAATTATACCTAAAATCACCTCCTCTTTCGCTGCTTTTCCTTTATTTTGTAAAAGATTCCTCCTTCATTTAGGAACAGGTTATCTCCTACTATCGCAAACGCATGTTTTTCTTTCGGTTATTTTCTCAACTACCTCTTGGGGTTTTGTACCTGTTTACTGATGTCCTTTACTTCCTCGCTAGGTATATCATCCGCTACCGTAAAAAAGTAATTGACAATAATCTGCTATATGCCTTTCCTGAAAAATCAAGTAAAGAACGGAAAGCAATTCGAAATCGGTTTTACCGAAACTTCACCGATTCCATTGCAGAAACCATCAAGTCACTCAGTATTTCCAAGAAAGAACTGGCCCGAAGATTCACCATTACCAATCAAGATTTCCTGGATCAAGGGGTGAAAAATGGGTCCAGTGTCTTACTCCTTGCCGGGCATTTTTTCAATTGGGAGTTGGGTCTTCAACAAGCTGCTGTTTTAAGCCAAGTGCCCGCTGAGGGAGTCTATTTAAAGATAAACAATCCATTTTTTAATCAACTTATGTACCAGGCACGTACCCGATTTGGGAATACAGTGACAGAGAAAAACGAGTTTCGCGAAACTGTCAAAACCCTCAGTTCGGATCATCGCGTGGTGCAGCTGGCGGCAGATCAGCGTCCCAATCGACGAACTACACGCTACCAGCGCAACTTTCTAAATCGACCCGCTTACTTCTTTGAAGGGGCGGAGCACATCGCCAAAAGCATGAACCTTCCCGTGTACTTTGGTGAGATATCCAAACTAGGAAGAGGACGCTACCAGGCTACCTACGAGCTGCTTGCCAATGGTCCCTACGATGGGCATTTAGCACATAGCATCACGGATGCCTTCTGTGACAGGTTGGAAGCGAACATCCATTTCCAGCCGGACCTGTATCTTTGGAGCCACAAGCGCTGGAGAGTCTAGGCCCGTAGGGTTTCAGTGCCAGAATGGGCTTTCTCTAGATTAAAGAACCAGTTCGAACTGGGAGCCATTGAACAAACTAGTTTACTTACAGATTAAAGCATGATCGATGGGTGATGGCTTGCAGTTTTGCTACTTTTATCTTGCTACTTGCTACTTGATACTACACAAATGGATTACCTCAAGGAACTCAATTCCGAACAACGACAAGCTGTAGAACATACCGACGGCCCTGTGATGATCATTGCCGGCGCAGGATCTGGCAAAACGCGGGTACTTACCTACCGGATTGCCCACCTTATCTATGCCAAAGGAGTAGATGCCTTTAATATCCTATCCCTGACCTTCACTAATAAGGCGGCGAGCGAGATGAAGCATCGGATTGAAAAATTGGCAGGGTTGGAAGCTCGGAATACCTGGATGGGGACCTTTCACTCCGTTTTTGCTAAAATCTTGCGGGTAGAAGCCGACAAACTCGGGTACCCATCCAACTTCACTATTTACGATACCGACGACTCCAAATCCCTGATTCGAACTTTGGTAAAGGAACTTCGCCTAGATGACAAAGTTTACAAACCCAGCGTGGTGCTATCCCGAATTTCTGGGGCAAAAAATAGACTTATCTCTTGGCAAACCTACCAAAACGATCCCTTTGTGAAGGCGGACGACGAAGCAGCCCTTCGCCCTCGAATGGGTGAAATTTACCAACGCTACCAGGAACGTCTATTTAAAGCAGGAGCGATGGACTTTGACGACCTCCTATTCAATACCAATGTGTTGTTTCGAGATCACCTAGAAGTGCTCAATAAGTACCAGCAGCGTTTTAAATACGTGATGGTGGATGAGTTTCAGGACACCAATATTTCTCAGTACCTCATCACTAAAAAACTGGCTGCTGTCCATCAAAATATCTGCGTAGTGGGGGATGATGCCCAAAGTATT
>JALRIY010000054.1 GCA_023255285.1 Algoriphagus sp. | reverse complement strand
ATCGGCACTTTTTCTAGCAACCTTTTTACCAAATCGCGTGTACTTATTTGATCTGCTTCTGCCTCATAATTAAGCAAAATACGGTGGTTGAGCACGTCTTCGGCAATTTCCTTGATGTCCTCAGGCAGCACGTAATCTCTACCATCCATAAAGGCTACCGCCTTCGCTGCCAAATTCAAGTTGATACTCGCACGTGGCGAGACTCCAAATAGGATGTACTTCGCTTCCTCCTTCAATCCATAGTCTTTTGGAAAACGGGTAGCAAACACCAATTCAATGATGTAATGCTCCAAAGGCTCTGCCAAGGTGACTTTATTTATTTGATCCCGGATGTCAAAAATATCTTGCTTTGAAAGAATAGGTTGCACATCAGCAGTGTACTGCATGTTGGACATTCTGCGCATGACTTCCATTTCGTCCGATTTGCTTGGGTAATCAATATGTACCTTCATCATGAATCGATCCACCTGCGCTTCTGGCAAGGGATAGGTTCCTTCTTGATCCACGGGGTTTTGCGTAGCCAAAACCAAGAATGGCCGATCCAACGAATAGGTAGTTTCTCCAATAGTTACCTGCTTTTCTTGCATGGCCTCCAAGAGTGCTGACTGTACCTTGGCAGGAGAGCGGTTGACCTCATCAGCCAAAATCACGTTTGAAAAAATAGGGCCTTTCTTCACCTCAAAACTAGAAGCCTGCTGATTGTAAATCATCGTACCAATCAGATCTGCTGGCAACAAATCCGGCGTAAACTGAATTCGGTTGAAATCCAAATGGAGTACCTTTGCTAGTGTGTTCACGGTCAAGGTTTTGGCTAGTCCTGGTACCCCTTCCAACAGGATGTGCCCATTGGTAAACAAGCCGATCAACAAGCGGTTGATCATCTTGTCTTGACCTACCACTACTTTCTTCACTTCTTGAATGACTTCTGCAATTTTTTCCTGATGCATGTGACTCGATTTTAATTGCTACGTTTTGGCGGAGCTAAATTAGTTGAATTTGTGCCAATCCCCAATCTTACACTTTCGAAAGCGGATTGTCGAACAAGTCATTCAATTTTAGGAATTTTTAAGACCTTCGACTAGTTTTTGCATTTGCAAACCCAGATAAACCGAGCGCACGGTATACAAACTCTTGACTGAGCTCCCGAACTTCTCCGACTACCATTCCTTCAAGGGAAATTTTCTCCATCGAATAACGTACCAATCTTAGGGTAGGAAAACCTACCGCAGCGGTCATTTTTCGTACTTGACGATTTTTACCTTCAATCAAGGTAAGTGCCAACCAGCGGTCTGGGATAGACGCTCGGTAG
The DNA here is from genome assembly GCA_023255285.1 of Algoriphagus sp. Taxonomy (GTDB): domain Bacteria; phylum Bacteroidota; class Bacteroidia; order Cytophagales; family Cyclobacteriaceae; genus Algoriphagus. Next base: position 11,701 of record JALRIY010000054.1, on the reverse strand, counting down.
CGAATGGGGGGATTTCGTTCAGGAAGAATAGGTGCAGAATCTAGTAGTTTGGCTACCGCAGGTTTGGTGCGGTAGGGCTTCCCATCCACTTGAATGGTCACTCCTGCTTGCAAGTGCGCCAAGGCTTCTGTGGTAGGAATTCCCTCCACCTGTACAAAATAGGTGCGCTGATGTGCAAATCGTGGATTGAGCAACTGGTGATTCAAGCTCTTGTCATCGGTGAGCAGCAGCAGCCCCTCACTATCCTTGTCTAAACGACCCACTGGATACACTTCCTTTGGAAATTCTCCCAAGGAAGCCAAGGTGGGTCCTTCTCCACTAAATTGGGTGAGTACCCCATAAGGCTTATAGGTAATGAAATAGCTAGGCACCGACGAGTTTGGCTAATTAACTGCCGCAGCCGATACAATCAAAATGGGAGTCAAGGGGCTTTACACCCTTGAGCTGCATTTCCAGGTTGTGAATCTCATCACGGATATCCATGTCGGCAAACATGTCTCCCGTTAGTTTTTCTTTCAAAGCCACAATGGCTTCTTCCAAAGCTTGTAGTTGCTGTTCGTTCATGACGGTGGTTTTTTTGGGTGAAAAAGAAGTGACGCTAGGCAGGTACTTTATCAAAGCTACTACGTCTCAAAAATAAGGCCAATTCAAGTGCTATTAGCAGGAGTGGACAAAAAAGGCTGCTAATTCTTTTTTTCTTAAGTTTGCAGCTCCCCAACGAGCACTAGTAGCTACACCTGATGAATCCATCCACATACAAAGCGATACATCAAGCTAATCTGGGTTCATTTTCTTCTTCAGCAAAAGCCTCTTCCTTTCATGCGAAATATCCTCAACCTTTTTGACTTTAACCAGCGCGTAAATTACAAAACAGAGGTGCTTTCTGGAGTGACTGTAGCACTAGCCCTAGTTCCCGAGGCGGTAGCTTTTGCATTTATTGCAGGTCTTTCGCCACTTACAGGCCTATATGCAGCTTTTGTGATGGGGCTAGTTACATCCATTTTAGGTGGTCGCCCAGGGATGATCTCCGGGGCTACTGGAGCGATTGCAGTGGTCATTGTCACACTGGCGGCTACACAAGGGGTAGAATACGTCTTCGCAGCCGTTATCCTTTCGGGGCTTATTCAAATTTTGGCAGGAACCTTAAAGCTTGGGAAATTCATACGATTGGTGCCCCATCCAGTCATCTTTGGTTTTGTTAATGGTTTAGCCATCATCATTTTCTTGTCCCAGCTGGAGCAATTTAAATCTGATGAAGGAGAATGGCTTACCGGAACAGCGGCCTATTCATTTACAGGTTTGGTAATCCTTGCCATGGGGATTATCTGGGGACTGCCAAAAATCACGAAAGCCATTCCAGCTACACTTGCCTCCATTCTCGTTGTATTTGTGGTGGTGGTCGTTTTTGGCTTGGAAACCAAAACAGTGGGGGATGTGGCGAGCATCAAAGGTGAATTTCCTCCTTTTCATATTCCTTCGCTTCCATTTACCTGGGAAGCCTTTACGTTAATCCTCCCTTATTCCCTCATCATGGCTGGGGTAGGTTTGATTGAGTCCCTACTGACCTTAAACATTGTAGACGAAATCACCGAAACACGGGGTCGTGGCAATAAGGAGGCCGTGGCGCAAGGACTAGCAAACGTGGTCTCGGGCTTCTTCTCCGGCATGGGGGGTTGTGCAATGATTGGGCAAAGCTTGATCAATATATCCTCTGGTGCGCGGGCTAGGCTTTCAGGAATTGTTGCCTCAGTGATGCTTTTGGTATTTATCATGTTTGGTTCTAGCCTCATTGAACAAGTGCCTATGGCTGCCCTAACTGGATTGATGATCATGGTAGCTATTGGTACTTTTGAATGGGCTAGCCTGAGAACCTTTACCAAAATGCCAAAAAAAGACGTTTTCTTGATGGTGCTTGTTACTGGAGTCACTGCTGTTTTACACAATCTCGCCTTGGCTGTTTTAATAGGTGTGGTACTTGCGGCCCTATTTTTTGCCTGGGACAATGCCAAACGAATTCGAGCACGAAAATTTATAGATGATCAGGGAGTAAAACATTACGAAATTTTTGGCCCTTTATTTTTTGGGTCGACTAGTGCCTTCGGAGAAAAATTTGATGTGTTCAATGATCCAAAAGAAGTCATTATTGACTTTGCTGAAAGCCGTGTGGTGGACATGTCCGCCATAGAAGCCTTAAATAAAATTACGGAACGCTACCAAAAGGTAGACAAGAAAGTCCAACTTCGACATTTAAGCCCAGATTGCCGACGCCTACTTGCCAATGCCGATGAACTTATCGAAATAAATATTCTGGAAGATCCAACCTATAAGCTCGCCGTGGATACGCTAGCCTAATCTTTTTTGGATAGAAAAAACGGTTTGCCCACTAACAAAACCCCACTTCACCAAAAACTGAAAATTTGAAACTGCCAAAAACTGCCAGTAAGAATCCTCCTGTCATTTTCTTTCTAGGAACGGCCAATTCTTCTATCTTTGTGCCTTGTTTGGAACAGAATGCCTAGTCAAATTGACGAGGTATTCTCAAATCCTTTTTCGAAAAAGGGTAAAACATACTTTTCTTTATTCCACCAGAATAGACGCAGTGAAAACGTACCAGGAATTTAAGCAGGTTGACTATCCACATATCGGTGAATCAGTCCTACAGTATTGGAAAGAAAATCAGATTTTCGAAAAATCCATCTCCAATCGAGAAGGAGCAAAGACCTTTACTTTTTTTGAAGGACCTCCTTCTGCCAATGGTACACCGGGTATCCACCACGTCATGGCCCGTACCCTCAAGGATATCTTTTGCCGCTACAAAACCATGCGTGGATTTCAAGTCAAACGAAAAGGAGGATGGGATACACACGGCCTCCCTGTGGAACTTCAAGTAGAAAAGGAACTGGGTATCACCAAAGAAGATATTGGTAAAAAGATCACCGTAGCCGAGTACAACAAAAAGTGCCGGGAAACAGTGATGCGCTTCAAAAATGAGTGGGACGAACTCACCGAGAAAATTGGCTATTGGGTAGACTTGGAAGACCCCTACATCACCTTTGATTCCAATTACATTGAGTCCCTTTGGTACCTCCTCAAGCAACTTTATGAAAAAGGCCTGCTCTACAAAGGCTACACCATACAGCCCTTCTCCCCTGCAGCAGGTACGGGATTAAGTTCGCACGAACTCAACCAACCAGGCTGCTACCGTGAAGTAAAAGACACCTCCATCACAGGTCAGTTTAAACTCAAGGGACAAGTCAATACCTACATCCTTGCCTGGACTACGACCCCATGGACCTTGCCTTCCAACTCGGCACTTGCAATCGGCGAAAACCTCGACTATGTCAAGGTACGCACTTTCAATCCGTACACCCACCTTCCTGTGGATGTGATTTTAGCGAAAGCCAGGGTATCTTCTTACTTTTCTCCGAAAGCCGCAGAGGTACCTCTAGAGGACTACAACGCTGGGGACAAACTGATTCCATACCAAATACTGGAAGAGTTTAAAGGAAAAACCATGATCGGCTGGGAATACGAGCAGCTACTTCCAATCCCAGGCTTATCACTTCCACGCCCAGCCTTTACAATAGTGGCTGGAGATTATGTAACCACCGAAGACGGTACGGGCATTGTGCACCTAGCCAAGGCCTTTGGTGCGGATGACTTCCGTACACTTGTGCAACAAAAAGTACCAGGGATCTTTGTGCAAGACGAGCTTGGCAACGAAGTCCCGGTGGTAGATCGACAAGGTAAATTCCTTCCCATCGTGGGCGAATACCTTGTAGCCAAAATACAAGAGCATGGAATCAGCGCGCACAAAACCTTTGGGCCGAATGATTTCTACGTAAAAAACTACACGCAGGATGACGAGAGCGCTCCGGATTACAAAAACACAGATGTGATCTTGTCGATCCTACTCAAAAATGAAAATAAGGCCTTCAAGGTCGAAAAATACGAGCACAGTTATCCACATTGCTGGAGAACAGACAAGCCAATTTTGTATTACCCGCTGGAAAGCTGGTTTATCAAAACCACTGCCTACAAGGACCGAATGGTGGAGCTCAACAAAACCATCCAATGGAAACCAGAAGCCACAGGCACTGGAAGATTTGGAAACTGGCTCGAAAACTTGGTAGACTGGAACTTGAGCCGCTCTCGCTTCTGGGGGACTCCGCTTCCGATCTGGAGAACTGCCGACGGGACAGAAGAAAAATGTATTGGCTCCATTGCGGAGCTGCAAGCAGAGATTGATAAATCCGTGGCCATAGGCTTCATGACCGCCTCGCCTTATGCTGGCAAGGAGCTCGACCTTCACCGCCCTTATGTGGATGACGTAATCTTACTTTCTCCCAAGGGACAAAAAATGTTCCGTGAAACCGACTTGATAGACGTTTGGTTTGACTCGGGTGCTATGCCTTATGCGCAATGGCACTATCCATTTGAAAACAAGGACGTCTTTGAAGCCAACTTCCCTGCAGATTACATTGCAGAAGGAGTGGATCAGACAAGAGGCTGGTTCTTTACACTTCACGCTTTGTCGGTAATGCTATTTGACAGCGTATCTTTCAAAAATGTCATTGCCAATGGCTTGGTGCTAGACAAAAATGGAAACAAGATGTCCAAGCGCCTCGGCAATGCTGTTGATCCCTTCAAAACTTTGAAGGAATATGGACCTGACGCCTTGCGCTGGTACTTGCTCAGCAATGCGAACCCTTGGGACAACCTAAAATTCAACCTGGACGGGGTGACCGAGGTGCAACGCCGCTTCTTTGGTACCCTTCAGAATACCTACAACTTCTTTGCTTTGTATGCCAACCTGGATACTTTTATCTACCGGGCGGAGAAAGCCATTCACGTCCAAGAGCGTGCGGAACTAGATCAATGGATCCTGTCGAAGTTGCAGTCCCTCATTCTGGAAGTGGAAACGGCTATGGATGGCTACGATGCTACCAAGGCGACCCGTGCGATTCAAAATTTTACGGTTGATCAGCTTTCCAACTGGTACGTACGCCTTGCTCGCAAGCGATTCTGGAGAGGGGACATGCAGGCCGATAAGCAGGCTGCCTACGAGACTTTGTACGAATGTCTTTTAACGCTCAGCCAATTGATGTCCTCCTTTGCACCTTTCTATGCAGACTGGTTGTACAAAAACTTGACTGAGGCAGGAGAGACCGGCAAGGAATCTGTACATTTGACCGATTGGAATACTGCCAAAAATGAACTAATTAATCCTGACTTGGAAACAAGTATGGAGCTAGCACAGACGATTTCTTCCTTGGTTCACTCCTTGAGAAAGAAGGAAAAAATCAAGGTACGTCAGCCTTTGCAGCGCATTCTGGTACCGGTGCTTTCCGAAAAATTTAAGTATCAAGTAGCCCATGTGGCAGAGCTGATCCAAACGGAAGTGAACATCAAAACCATCGAATATTTGGATGATGCATCGGGCATTTTGGTGAAGCAAATTAAACCCAACTTGCCCCTTTTGGGCAAGAAATTGGGACCAAAAATGCGTTTTGTCGTCGCTGCACTCCAAAATTGGGGACCATCAGAAATCGCGTACATCGAGCGTGAGGGTCAATTCAAACTGAACGTAGCAGGTGAAGAAATCGAGCTGCTACTCGAAGAAGTATTGATCAGCTCCCAGGATATTCCTGGCTGGTCGGTGGCTTCTGATCGGGGAGTAACTGTCGCTTTGGATGTAACTCTGACCGAAGATTTGAAGCAGGAGGGGGTAGCACGAGATTTGGTCAACCGTATCCAAAATCTCCGTAAAGATCTTGGCCTTGAAGTACAAGACAAAATTAACCTCCTTGTTTCCGATGGCAACCCCATAGTGAATGCTTCTATCGCTTTGTTTGGAGGATATATTCAGGAAGAGACGCAGGCGATCTCACTTTCGGTTGGCAACCTAGAGGGGGAAGCAACCGTTCTGGACATGGATGATTTTGAATTGGCTGTACGCCTAGTAAAGGCATAACCTATTGTACATGAACAACTACCTCAAGTATTTTGGAATTACGCTTTTAGTGATCACGCTGGATCAAGCCACCAAAATGTGGGTTCATTTCCAAATGGACTTTGGCAGCCCTGGGCAAATCCAAATTTTTGGGGATTGGTTTAAGCTGCATTACACCACAAATCCTGGAATGGCCTTTGGGATGGAGCTTGGAACTGAGTATGGTAAAATGATCTTAACTTCCTTCCGTTTGGTAGCCATGTTGGGTATAGGGTATTACTTGTACTATCTCATCCAGAAAAATACCCATGCAGGTTATATTTGGTGTATCGCACTCATTTTGGGAGGCGCCATAGGCAACTTGGTGGATTCGGTATTTTATGGGGTATGGCTTGACAATGCCCCCTACAATGCTCCTATACCCTGGTTTCATGGCCAAGTGGTGGATATGTTTTATTTTGATATTTGGGAGGGATATATTCCGGACTGGGTACCTATTTGGGGTGGAGGATATACAGCCCTTTGGCCTATTTTTAATGTGGCCGATGCATCTATTTTTATAGGAGTTGCTCTTATTTTAATTTTTCAAAATCGTTTTTTTCCTGAGGTAAAAACTGAAAGTACGGTAGGTACTGAGCCTAAGGAGGAAAACGTATAATCCCGCTTTCCAAATCAAATAAATCTTAGGATTATCAAGGTTTGGAAGACCTATTTTGTTCAAAAAATTTAAAAACAGCAGTTTTTACACAATTTTTCCGTATTTTTCCTATTCGTGTCTCCATAGAAGACGCTTTTGAAAACCCTATTATTTACAAAAGATAGGAATGTAGTATATACTAGTTTTTTATTTCAAATGATTGTTAATCCAGAAGAGCCATTTCAACTTATCTATTCAATTTTTAGCCATGAATACTTAGGGTATCTTTTTGAATCGTTTGTGGTCCCTTTGGATGATAAAGGAAGACTTACCTATGCCTATCAAAATATTAGTTCTGCTAATGCAAAGGAGTTTGATTCCGGGCTTGATGCCCAGGATTACGAAATCATCACCCTCATGGATGGCATGCAGCAAGATGTGGTGGTAAAGCCTTACATGAAAAAAGGCAATTTAAAACCCAAGGAATATTTACGAAAAATTTTTGACCCAAAGACAGCCGAACCGAAAACCCAAGAACTACTTTTTCAGAACTTAGAACTTAAACGAGCAAAAATTTTACCCTTATTGATCGGAAAGCGGCTTTTCGAGACCGCTTCTGATGGGAATCCTACTGGAAGAGAACTCACTGTCCATGCCGAAAGTGCCACCGTTCAATTTCACTTTGATCGTGGGGAATTCAATACTCAATATTACCCTATTCTCAAATTTCAAGGGCAAAAACTCACTTGGCAACATTCTGGGGGCTATTTGGTCTGTAAGGAGCCTGCCTGGCTAGTGGTCAACCAACAACTTTTTCATTTTGAAAAAGGAATAGATGGAAAGAAGCTTCAGCCATTTTTTAATAAAAACGCCATCCTTATAGAGCGTAAATTTGAGCCCGAATACTACCGAAAATTTGTCACCTCACTAATCACTCAGTTTGATGTAGTAGGAAAAGGATTTGAAATCCATACCGAACAAGGCACTCCTGAGGCACTACTTTCAGTTAGTCTCCTTCCTGGGGGTACCCAGACGGAAAACTTATTTGGTGAAGAAGTACCGACAAATCCTACGGAAGATATTATTGTCCTGGAACCTCGGTTCAAGTATGGAGCGTTTGATTTTGGGTCAATTCAGCATGCGGGAGAAGGCAGTGGCAACTCCTGTCGCTATGAAGAAAAGGATGGAAATTTCGCCTTTTTCAAAACAGTACGCACAACCAAGTTGGAAGAACGATACCTCACAATCATCAAAAAAAAGGGGCTTGAATTTATTCATGGTAAAGCGGCTCTTCCAAAAACTCAGGCGTTTGAGTGGCTAGGAAACCAAGAGGACTACCTCCGTGAGCACCACATAAAAATTGTTCAAAAGAAGGGCGTCAATGGCAAAATGTACCATATTGGTAAAGCACAAATCACCATTGAAGTCAATGAAAATATAGATTGGTTTGACGTCAAAGCACTCATCAAATTTGGAATTTATTTGGTGCCTTTTGCCAAACTTCGAAAGCTATTGATTCAAGGAAAACACGAATTTGAACTTCCAAATGGAGAAATCGCCGTAATCCCTGCTTCTTGGTTTATCAACTATTCCGAGCTTTTCAACTTTATCGAGGAACGTAGTGCCGAAGAGTTGGTCCTCCGGAAGCATCACTTGGCCTTTGCCAGAGAATTACAGAATGGGGAGTTGATTCGACTCAACTTGAGCTTGAAATTGGAGCGCCTACGCCATTTTGACGCGATCGATGACTATGCACTCCCAAGTACCTTCAAAGGATCGCTTCGCCCTTACCAAAATGCTGGCTACAATTGGCTTCGTTTTTTGAACGAATACCAGTTTGGTGGATGTCTTGCCGATGACATGGGTCTAGGAAAAACGGTTCAAACCCTCGCCTTACTCGCTTACGAAAAAGAAGAAAACCCAGGTTTTGCCTCTTTGCTAGTAATGCCAACCTCCCTCATTTACAACTGGGAACTAGAAGCAAGGAAGTTTGCCCCTGACCTCAATATTTTGGTCTATTCTGGTACCCAACGCAACAAAGATCCATGGAAGTTTAGAGGCTATGATGTGGTTTTGACTTCTTATGGCATCGTACGAATGGATGTCGAGCACCTCGAACAGTTTTATTTCAACTATGTGATTTTGGATGAATCCCAGGCCATAAAAAATCCAAGTTCAAATATCGCCACTGCTGTCAATAAACTGAAAAGTAAGCGAAGGCTCATTTTGACAGGTACGCCAGTAGAAAATGGGACCATGGACCTTTGGTCTCAGATGAACTTTGTGAATCCTGGGTTGCTAGGCAACCAACTTGTCTTCAAAAAGCAGTTTCTTCAACCTATTGAAAAACAAAACGACCGGGAAAAGGCCACACGACTGCACGCGATGATCAAACCCTTTATCCTTCGACGCCTGAAGTCTCAAGTAGCAAAAGATCTTCCCGAGAAAATCACCAATGTAAAATACTCGGACATGACTGCCGAGCAAGAAAAGGTTTACGAAGAAGTAAAAAGCTACTACCGTGAAAAAATTATAGGAGAACTCGCGGAAGCAGGTAGGGGTAACCAACAATTTACCCTTCTTAGAGGTCTAACTCAACTACGGCAAATTGCCAATCATCCCAAGCTTGTTCGGGAGGACTACACAGGGGAATCGGGTAAACTAGAGGATATTACCTACATGCTTCGGGAGACGATATCAGAGAACCACAAAGTGCTGGTATTTAGTCAGTTTGTCCGCCACCTGTCTATTGTTAGGGAATTCTTGGACCAAGAAAATATCCCTTATGCTTATTTAGATGGTGCCACAAGAGACCGACAAGGTGAAGTGGAAAAATTCCAAACCCAAGAGGACTACAAGGTATTTTTGATCTCCCTCAAAGCAGGAGGGGTTGGGTTGAACTTGACCAAAGCGGAATATGTATTTCTACTTGACCCTTGGTGGAACCCTGCAGTGGAAGCCCAGGCGATCGACCGAGCGCACCGTATCGGCCAAGAGAATAAGGTGATCATCTACAAATTTATCAGCCGAGGATCCGTTGAAGAAAAAATCATGGCCCTTCAAGACCGCAAACTTGCCCTTGCTGGAGAGTTGATCAGCAATGAGGAAAGCTTTATGAAGAGCCTAGACAATGAGGATATACGCGCGCTACTCGACTAAATCGCCTTCCCGAGACACACTTCCCTTGGGCTGAAAATGAAGTAGGTGAAAGAAATCCATTCCTGTATTAAGCGTTCGGCCAACATTAGCCTCTAGACAGATTTTTTATTCTACTGATAGTCAGGTAAGTACCCATTAAATTCAATTTATTAACCATAAATTATTATTAAAATTGGCAAAGGGGTGGGGATATTTTTCTAAATTTTAAGAACTTTTATCCCTTTACTTTTGATAAAGATGCCTAAAGCCAAATCCGATAAAGATCGGAAAATATTTGTTCTGGATACTTCCGTAATCCTCTACACCCACAACTCCATCATGAATTTTGCAGAGCACGACGTGGTGATTCCAATCACAGTCCTCGAAGAGCTCGACCAATTCAAAAAAGGGAATGACACCAAAAATTTTGAAGCTCGGGAATTTATCCGGCTTTTGGACAAGTTATCCCGGGACCACATGATTCACGAGTGGACTCCACTCAACGGAAAAACTAAGGGAAACTTCAAGGTATTGATGAATCCTGATAATAACCTCAATGCCAACATCATTTTTGGAGAAGAAAAAAATGACCATAAAATCCTAAATGCTGCACTCTACCTCAAGCAGCATGAGAAGGATCGTAAAGTCATTCTTGTTTCGAAAGACATCAACCTCCGCCTAAAAGCAAAGTCCTTAGATATCCTTGCAGAAGATTACGAAACAGGGAAAATCAAAAACATTGTTGAATTAGAAAACACAGGCAAATACCTATTGGAGGACTTAGATCCGTTGGCAATCAACTCACTATACGAGCGTGGATCTATTGAAGCAAAAACAATTCTTGGCAACCGAAAACGAAAAGCAAATGCTTTCTACATTTTAAAAAGCCAAAAAAACTCGGTGCTGGCCTATTACAATGCCGATGAAAATGTATTGACTCGAGTAGACAAACAACTGGCCTACAATGTCAAACCACGGAATGCGGAACAAACCTTTGCCTTACATGCCATCCTTAACCCCCGCATCAAGTTGGTGTCCATACAAGGGGTAGCGGGAACAGGCAAAACATTGCTTGCGCTCGCAGGAGCTCTTGAGCAACGACGTGAATACAAACAAATCTTCCTCGCCCGACCCATTGTCCCCCTTTCTAACAAAGACATTGGCTACCTTCCTGGCGATATCAAATCCAAGCTAAATCCCTACATGGAGCCACTTTGGGACAACCTGAAATTTATCCAAAATCAGTACAAAGAGACGGATAAAGAGTACCAAAAAATCACGGAGCTCGTTAACCAAGAAAAATTAGTCATTCAGCCACTGGCATATATTCGTGGAAGATCCCTTTCTAATATCTTCTTTATTGTAGACGAAGCACAAAACCTTACCCCACACGAGATCAAGACCATCATTTCCAGAGCGGGGGAGAACACCAAAATCATCTTTACAGGAGATGTATTCCAAATTGATACGCCCTACCTCGACGCACAGTCAAATGGACTATCCTACCTCATCGATCGAGTAAAGGATCATCCGCTTTATGCACATGTCAAATTAGAAAAAGGGGAGCGCTCTGAGTTGGCAAATTTGGCAAACGATTTACTTTAAGGATGGCCAAAAAATAGTCAATATGTGTAAAGTGATAAGCTGGATTCCACCACTAACCAAAGAAGATAAGGTTTGAAGTTCATTTTAATGACCTGTGGTCTTTGAACTGACGTCAATCGACGATTATCCGCAAGTTTTAGTACTCCGTTGGGACTACTGGTATAATTACGGATAATCAGAAAATTAATTTGACTCAGTATATTTTTTATACTGATTAAGAATTGTTTGCCATCCTTGCTGCTGAAGCTCAACCGGATTTTCTGTTTCGGCATCAAAAATTACCACAACTTGGGTGTATTCTTCTTTCTCAATAAATCGAATGCAGACTTCTCTTTCGTCGGCTAATTTGTAGGTAATCCCTTCTTCTG
>JALRIY010000053.1 GCA_023255285.1 Algoriphagus sp. | reverse complement strand
GCTTTTCGTTCTTTTCAACCAAGGAGTTTAGTGGCAGATCGGGTGTTGGAATATTTTACAGTAGACTCTCTATTGAATGCATCTGAACTAGCCCAAGTTAAAATCAGGAATGGTTTTGACTTGATTGGGTACGACGGATCGGAGGAATTAACTTATTTTTTATTTGCAAAAGGGACCACTGCTGCGGCTGAGAAATATATTTTAAAGTTAGATCTCCGGACCCGAGAGGGCCTAGAATTTCCTGCATCTAATTTAGTACCGATGGACTTAATTGAATTTTTGGTGCAAGAGGACCGTGCCCTGTTCTTGGGATATGCAGATGCGCGACCAGTGCTTCAAGTATTGTCTTTAACTGACAAGAGTGTATTTACTGTCCAAGGTATTTATGGAAACGATACTCAGGTTCTGCAGCTAATTAAGCTCCCACAAGAGGATGCTATGGAAGTAGTTTTAAAGAGGAAAGGGCCTTTTAAAACGTGGGATACTAGCTTACTCACATTTGATCTTGAAGGAAATTTACTTCAAGAAGTGAAGTTGGATGACCTCGCTAAAGATGATAAAGACTTGATGGATGGGCTCTTGCTCAATCAGGAGGGGTATCAAACCTTGATAGGAGCTTTTGGGAAGGAGGTTCGGAATAGTTATGAGGGCATGGCCGTGACAAAAATAAATCCTTTTGGAGAAACAGAGACCGAGAGCTACACCCTGGAAGATTTCTCAAATTTTTATGCCTATCTCCCTGAGAAGCGTCGCGAAAAGCAGGAAGCATATTTAAGAGGTCAACGCGAAAAAGGGAAAATCCCCACCTTAAGAAATACCTATGCAGTTCGTAAGGTATGGGAGCTCGAAGACAGCTTTGTGATCTATTTCGATCAATTTTCAGTAACAAGTACACGGGGTCCCGGAAGAGTTCCACCCCCACAAGGTTCGAATTACCGCTACGATCGGGGCGTACGAATGGGGTATAATCCTGTTTTCATGGATTCCTACAATGGAATATATGGATCAATTCCGATGTACACCATAATTACAGAGTACACCTATCGATCTGCACATTTCATTTCTTTAGCCAAATCGGGAGAGGTTCTCTGGGACAATGCAGTGAGCTACCAGGATTTGAATACTACCTTTCCAGAACCATTTGGAGAATTCTCAGTACAGGGGGAGGAGGTATTTCATTTGTATTTGGAGAACGATCAGATCAAACTAAATTATTTAAAGGGTGCTGAAACGGTTGTCGCTAATCAATCCTTTTTTTTAGAACTTGATCCAAGCCAAGGGAAAATAAATTATACCGATTTGGGCTCCCTTCGCTTATTACATTGGTATGGTCCCTATTACCTAATAACTGGACTTCAAAAAGTAAGCCGGAAAGACGATAACGGCCAAGATCTGCTCAGTGAGGTGTTTTTTATCCAGAAAATTTTGGTTGATGGGGATTTGTATGTTCCAAATGAAGACGCTGACTAGTTTATTTTCTATATTTACCGCAAATTTAACCCATGCAAAAACGGCTCGTCCTCGATCAACAGCAGATTGAAATCACTTTGAAGCGGTTCTGCTACCAACTCATTGAAAATCATGACGATTTCGAGAATACGGTATTTTTGGGTTTGCAACCTAGAGGAACCCTGTTGTTGGACAAAATAGTCCCGTTTTTGAAGGAAATTTCCGGGATTGAGGTTCCTAGTGGCTACTTGGACGCCACCTTCCATAGAGATGATTTTCGGCGTAGGGATTTTCCATTAAAGGCCAACGAGACAAAAATCGATTTTTTGGTAGAAGGCAAAAAGGTGGTACTCATTGATGATGTACTTTACAAGGGAAGGTCTGTTCGTGCAGCCATGGATGCAATGATTGCCTTTGGCAGACCTCAAAAGGTAGAATTGATGGTATTGGTAGATCGAAGGCTTACTAGAGATTATCCGATATTACCCGATTACTATGGTATAAAAGTAAATACACTGGATAGCCAGTATGTAGTGGTAGAGTGGGTGGCTCAGGGAAATCCTGCAGACGCCATCTGGATTACAGAGAAAGTAACTAGCAAATAATGTCTCAACTCAGCACCAGGCACCTTTTAGGGATCAAAGAACTCAGCGAAGCGGACATCCGACTTGTGCTGGATACAGCAGTCAATTTTAAGGAAATCATCAATCGCCCCATCAAGAAGGTACCTTCTTTGCGAGATATCACGATTGCCAATATTTTCTTCGAAAACTCTACCAGAACTCGCCTTTCTTTTGAGTTGGCCGAAAAGAGATTGAGTGCCGATGTGGTTAATTTTTCTTCTTCCAATAGTTCGGTTAAAAAAGGAGAAACTCTAGTGGATACGGTTAATAATATTTTGGCCATGAAGGTGGATATGGTGGTCATGCGTCATGCGAGCCCTGGAGCACCTCATTTTCTCTCTAAAAATGTGCCTGCTAATGTGGTCAATGCTGGAGACGGAACGCATGAGCATCCAACTCAAGCTCTTTTAGATGCCTTTTCTATGCAGGAAAAGTTGGGGGATCTGAAAGGTAAAAAAATAGCCATCATTGGCGATATTCTCCACTCTCGGGTGGCGCTATCCAATATTTTTTGTTTGCAAAAACTAGGAGCTGAGGTGCGCGTCTGTGGGCCTGTCACCTTGCTTCCAAAATACATCGAAAGTTTAGGGGTGAAGGTGGAGCTGGATCTCCACAAGATCTTAGACTGGTGTGACGTGGCCAATGTCCTTCGGATACAATTGGAGCGCCAGCAAATCAAGTATTTTCCAAGCCTTCGCGAGTATTCCTTGTACTATGGGATCAACAAGAAGATGTTGGATGGGCTAAAAAAGGAAATTGTTATCATGCACCCAGGACCGATCAACAGAGGGGTGGAATTGAGCTCGGATGCCGCTGACTCTGCACATTCCATAATCCTAGATCAGGTAGAAAATGGGGTAGCCGTCCGCATGGCGGTCTTGTATTTATTGGCTGGGACCAAGGGGTGATATAAAAAGTGACAAAAAATATATTTTTTTTATTTGGTCAAAATTAAATGATTCACATCAAGCAAGGAGCATTGGGAAATTTGATTTTTTGCCCAATCACGCTGCATAAGTGGTAATAAGCTCAAAACCAAACGTATAGTGGATTGAAAATAACGTATAGACTCATTGTAACTACCACGAAATGCTAACCGTCACACAACTCACCAAAGTATACAACAAGCAAGCCGCTGTCAAAGAGGTTAGTTTCCACCTTGATGGGGGTGAAGTGGTAGGTTTGCTTGGGCCCAACGGTGCTGGAAAAAGTACCACCATGAAGTGTATTGTGGGTTTGATTCGCAAAACAGCAGGAGAGATTACGATTGGGGGGCACGATCACCTTTCAGTGGAGGCTAAGCGCTTATTCTGCTACATTCCTGAGACACCCTATGTCTACGATTTATTGACTATATGGGAGCACATGCAGTTCATTGCTCAGGCTTATGGGGTGCGGGATTGGAAGGCGAAAGCGCTTGAACTATTGGAATTGTACGAGTTGGAAGACAAGCAAAAGAAATTGGGTAGGGATTTATCCAAGGGGATGCGCCAAAAGGTATCTATTTGCTGTGGATTGCTACCAGATCCGCAACTCTTATTTTTTGATGAGCCGATGATAGGCTTGGATCCCAAAGCAATCAAAAACACCAAGAACTTGTTCAACACATTGAAAGAGCAGGGAAAAACCATTCTCGTTTCTACCCACTTGATTGAAGGGATTGAGTCGATTGCAGATCGCATCTTAATCATGAAGGAAGGCCAAATTATTGGCAATGATACAATTGCAAATTTGAGGCTACAAGCAGAAAGGGGAACAGGCTTAAGTTTAGAAGATTTATTTTTAGAATTGACAAAAGATGCATGAGGTTCGCTTACTCCTAAAAAAGGATTTTTTGATTTTGATCAATAACCTTCTTCTAATTTTACGAAACCCACTTCGCTTGATTCCCTATGGAATCGGAGCAGGGTACTTTTTCTTTATGTATTCCAAGGGAATTGGTGGAAGTCAGCGGGTCAGCTCTGAAATGAATTTGGATGCTGCAGCTGGGGCTGATATCACCCAGCAAAACATCATCGGAGGGGTGACGGTGGTGGCATTGGTATTTTTTATCTTTCAGTTGTACAGGGCCACAAAAAACAATATTACTTTCTTCAAGATGGCAGATGTAAACCTGCTATTTCCTGCGCCAGTGAAGCCCGAAAATATTTTGATGTATTACATGGCTCGTTCCATTTTACCTGTATTGGGTGGGTCTTTGTTTTTTCTAGTCTACAGTGGGGGGCAGCTTGCCAGTGAATTTGATTTGACTTTTCTAGGAGGGTTATTTTTGTTGTTGGGGTTTGCTCTTTTCTTTTTCCTGATTTCCCCAGTCCGATTTTTAATCTACACGCTCCATACCCGCTTTGGGATTTTAGAACAGTTGCGTGCGGGCGTTTTGGTGCTAGGAGTGCTCGTCAGCGCCTTGGTTTTGATTCCTGGATTTTTAGCCCCTAAATTCTGGGAGGGAATGTTCGCATGGATTACCTCGCCTTGGTTTGATTTGTTTCCTGTTGTGGGTTGGAGTAGGGGCATGATGTCCTACTTTTTGAACGGGAATTTGATAATGTCTTCATCCTATTTGCTACTATTTGGCGTTACTTATTATGCCGTAGTAAAACTAGTGATTCAGTATTCCGGGCATTACTACGAAGATGTGTTGGATGCAACCCAAAACAATGAGGATCGCCTGGAAAAGGCAAAAGGGACAAAAGAGGTGACCGAAGATACTTACAGTTTAAACTCAAAAAAGCAATTGGCACTTCCTGAATTTGGGTTGGGAGCAAAAGCCTTGTATTGGCGAAATTATGTGCAAAGTAGCAGGCAGGATATCCATCCGCTGATTGGGTTATATACTGGAGGAATGGCTGTATTGGGAATTGTTCTTGCGGGTTTAGGCCACTTTGACTGGTTTTCGCATCAAGTACTTTACTTTTATTTATTCTTTTTGCTGTTCTTTTATTTCATGGCGGGTATTGGAAGGGCCACTATTGGGGACTTGAAGAAACCATGGTTTATGTTAATTCCTGCTAGTTGGTCTTTGAAATTCTGGAATATGATCAAATTAGATCTGTTACAAACGCTACTATTTGCCTTGTTGCTGATCCTTCCTTCCGTGGTGATCGGTGATTACAATTTTTGGTTGATTGTGCTATTTCCATTGGGACTGATTTTCGCCTATGTGATTGGTCTTGCCGTCAACCTAATTCCTCAAGTGGGGTTGGATGAGGGTTGGGATCGCATACTGATTAAGCCTTTAATGATTGGGGGTATTGTTATATTTGGAATAGTGCCCACCATATTTTTTTCTGGCTTACTATTCGGGATTACCGGAAAGTTTATCTTCGGATTTGGGGCTGCAGTGTTGGGTCTAGGCTTTGTGGCTGCTATACTGACGCATGTGACCT
This sequence comes from Algoriphagus sp., assembly GCA_023255285.1. Lineage (GTDB taxonomy): Bacteria > Bacteroidota > Bacteroidia > Cytophagales > Cyclobacteriaceae > Algoriphagus. Next base: position 7,639 of record JALRIY010000053.1, on the reverse strand, counting down.
TGGATGTTTTGAAGCGATTGGAATTTAAGGAGTTGTGATTTTTTGTGGGGATTCAAAAAATTAAAAGACTAGAATTGAAGATTTGGTAGATTTTTTCTTCAGAGGATTGATTATTCCGAGTAAGACCGGAGAATTTCATTTATTTTTGACCATCCAAATATAACATCCCATGATTTACAACTCGATCATTGAAACAATTGGGAATACCCCGATGATTCGTCTCAACAAACTTTCGCAAGGCATAAAAGGGGAGGTTTTGGTTAAAGTGGAGTACTTCAATCCAGGTAATTCCATGAAAGACCGGATGGCAATCAAGATGGTAGAAGATGCAGAGAAGGCGGGAATTTTGAAGCCAGGGGGAACTTTAATTGAGGGAACATCTGGGAATACAGGCATGGGCTTGGCTTTAGCAGCAGTAGCAAAAGGGTACAAGTGTATTTTTACCATGGCGGATAAGCAATCCCAGGAAAAAATAGATATTCTTCGGGCAGTAGGTGCAGAGGTGGTGGTCTGTCCTACCAATGTCAGCCCTGAAGACCCAAGATCGTATTACTCGGTAGCAAGAAAATTGAATAAAGAAATCCCAAATTCATTTTATCCCAACCAGTACGATAATTTGTCGAATGCACAGGCGCATTACGAAACTACAGGACCAGAGATCTGGAAAGATACTGAAGGGCGGATTACGCATTATGCTGCAGGAGTAGGTACTGGGGGTTCCATGTGTGGTACTGCTAAGTATTTGAAGGAGCAAAATCAGAACCTGGTGACCATCGGTTTGGACACCTATGGCTCAGTATTTAAGAAATATAAGGAAACGGGTATTTTTGATGAGAAGGAAATTTACCCATACCTAACCGAAGGTATTGGAGAAGATATTTTGCCCAAGAATGTGGACTTTTCTTTGATTGACCACTTCATCAAGGTGACCGACAAAGATGCTGCGGTGATGACCCGTCGCTTGGCTCGAGAAGAAGGCCTTTTTGTTGGATGGTCATGTGGATCGGCGGTGCATGGGGCATTAGAATATGCCAAAGAGCACCTCCAAGAGGGAGATGTACTCGTAATCATTCTTCCAGATCACGGAACCCGTTATTTAGGGAAAGTTTACAATGACGAGTGGATGCGAAACCATGGGTTTTTGGAAGATAAATCGTATGCTACTGCTCGAGATATCATTACTGAGCGTAGCAGTACGTACCAGTTACTTTCTGTTAAGAAAAGTGATTCTGTCAAAGAGGCTATCAGTTTGATGAATAGCAGAAGCATTTCACAGATTCCTGTCTTGGATGGGGAAGAAGTAGTGGGTTGCTTGACAGATAATAAACTACTTGCGAGAATGATTGACAATCCGCTATTGAAGGACGCTCCTGTTGCTGATGTAATGGAAGGATCTATGAAGTTTGTCGCTTTGGATTCTACTTTGGACGTACTTTCTTCCATGATTGAAAAAGATAAGGCTGTTTTGGTGCGTGATTCTGAAGACAAAATCCACATCATAACCAAACACGATATTTTGGAGGCTTTTAGTAAATAAATGAAAGTAGATCGCCTGCTTACGGTACCTGTTCAGATAGACATCAAGGCGTCATTTGTACGTGCTTGGGAGCTTTACCGGCTACAGCCCTTTTATTTTTCTTTATACATGCTTTTCATCTTTTCTATTCAAGGGATGGTAGTCCTGTATTTACAATCTTATTTACTTATTTACAGTGCGCTATTGGCTCCAGCATTGTATGCAGGATTTTATTTGGTAGCTAATAAAATGAGTCGAGGGGAATCAGTCATTTATCCAGATTTTTTTACAGGCTTTCGATTTTGGATTTCTGCTACTGTAATTTCTTTGCTTACCCAAGCATTTATTGCTTTTGGGTTACTGGCCTTCATTGTACCGGGGGTTTACTTAGGGGTAGGCTACCTTTTTGCGATGTTGATGGGTATTTTTGGAGGGTTGGAACCTTGGTCAGCAATGGAATGGAGCAGGAAATTAATTACCCGAAATTGGTGGCAATTCTTTGCTTTGCTCTTAGCGCTGATTGTGTTTAACTTACTGGGTTTGTTGCTTGTTGGGGTTGGCCTTTTGCTAACTATGCCACTTACTTTTTTGGTACTTTATGTGGTATTTGAAGACTTGACCAGAGAGGTTTTTTCAGAAGATGAGTTAGGCACTACCCGTGGGTAAGTAGCATTGCCTCCAAACGATTCCTACATTTTTCTGTGAATTCTTCCACTTCCTTCTTGGATGAGGTAGCAGGGGGAATCATGGGCTTGGAATAATATACCCTTATTTTCCCTGGTTTGAGTAGCCAAGAGCCTCTCTTCATCAATTGGTCTGCACCAATGACTGCCATCATAAGGATGGGTGTTTGAGTTTCTATTGCCAATCGAAAGGCGCCTTTTTGAAAGGGAAGAAGGGTTTGATCCGTATTGTTTCGTGTACCTTCTGGAGCCACCACTACAGATATACCTTTTTGTAGTAAGAGATTTAATTTTTCCAAACTTTTATGTCTTGAAAGAGGATTAGTTCTGTCTACCCATACGGCCAGTTTGCCCACTACAGTTGCAAAAATGGGTATTTTAGCCAGCTCTTTTTTTCCTATGGCTCGAACACGATGTGGAACAACCATCGGGATTAATGGTGCGTCAAGATTGGAACGGTGATTGAAAATGTAGATGTGTGCTTGGTTGAGATCTATGGACTCTTTACCGTGTACTTCGTACCGAATCCCTGTCAAAAATGACCAGGTGCCAACCCAAAAACGAATGAACACAAAGGATATGATATCTCCACGTGGATGAATGAGGAGCGGGATCAAAACAAAAAAGCCCACGAGGAGCATCAGCACAAAAAAAAGAAGTGCAGCATAGGCGGTATAGATCCATTGAAAAAACTTGAACATTGAAATTTCCTTAGTAAATTTGGGTTCGTAAAAATTCTTTCACTCTTTGCTTGCAGGCCCCGATTTCGTATCGGGGCTTATTTTTTAAAGGATTATCCGCACTTTCACTACCAACGAAATAAAATAAATTTTGTAACTCATCTGATTGGGTAGTGCTCTGATAGCGATTGTCCACAACACATAAAACTTTCCCTATCTATTGTGTGAGATTGCTGATGTCAACTATTTTGAATTCAATTTTAGAATGAATCGCCCACAATTACAAGTTAGAAGTGAATGGAAGCATATGCTAATTTTCCTTTTGATATATTTTCGATTCAATAAATTTTTTACCTTTGCAATCCGTTCGAGTGAATGGGGCGATTTTGGATTTTCCAAGCGCTGAGTTTTAACCCAAAAGCTGCTTCCTCATGACTCTAGGGAGGCGGGTCAATAGAGTTGTATTTTATGTCTAGTACAAAAGATTTTAATTGGGACGACTTCGGTACCAAAGGTTTTGGAGAAGGTTACTCCAAAGAGCAGCGCGATCAAATGGAAGCGATGTATGCCGGAACATTAAGTGAGATCACAGAAAAAGAAGTGATCAAAGGTGTCGTCGTGGGAATAAATGACAAGGATGTCATCATCAACATTGGATTTAAATCCGATGGCTTGGTTCCTCTTTCTGAATTCCGTGATATTGCTGACATTAAGGTAGGCGATGAGGTGGATGTATTTATCGAAGAGCAGGAAAATGCATTGGGTCAATTGATCCTTTCTCGTAAGAAAGCAAAAATTGTTCGTGCATGGCATGACATTGAGGCTGCCTTGGAAAACGATAGTGTGATTGAAGGTTTGGTAAAAAGAAGAACAAAGGGTGGTTTGATCGTAGATATCTATGGGGTAGAAGCTTTCTTGCCAGGTTCTCAGATTGATGTAAAACCTATTCGAGATTTTGATATCTATGTAGGTAAGAAAATGGAAGTGAAAGTGGTTAAAATCAACCACGCCAATGATAACGTAGTTGTTTCTCACAAAGTATTGATTGAAAAAGATCTAGAGAAGCAAAAAGCAGAGATCCTCAACAACCTAGAAAAAGGTCAGGTATTGGAAGGGGTGATCAAAAACATGACCAACTTCGGTGTATTCATCGATTTGGGAGGTGTAGATGGTCTACTTCACATTACCGACATCTCTTGGGGCCGTATCAATCATCCAGAGGAAGTATTGCAACTTGACCAGAAGGTTCAGATTGTGGTACTTGATTTTGATGATGAGAAGCGTAGAATTTCATTGGGTATGAAGCAGTTGAGCGCTCACCCTTGGGATTCTTTGGCTTCAAGCCTAGAGGTAGGTTCTCGCGTTAAAGGTAAGATTGTAAACGTTGCAGATTACGGTGCATTCTTGGAGTTGGCTCCAGGAGTAGAAGGATTAATCCACGTATCTGAAATGAGTTGGTCTCAGCACCTAAGAAATCCTGCAGACTTTGTAAAAGTAGGTGTGGAAATTGAAGCAGTGGTGTTGACACTAGATAAAGACGAGCGCAAAATGTCTTTGGGTATCAAGCAATTGACTGAAGATCCATGGACTAAGGGCGATATGTCTGCCAAATATGCAGTAGGAACGAAGCACAAAGGTGTGGTACGTAACTTAACTAATTTCGGTTTATTCCTTGAATTGGAAGAGGGAATCGATGGGTTGGTACACGTATCTGATTTGTCTTGGACTAAAAAGATCAAGCACCCGTCTGAATTTGTGAAAGTGGGAGACGAGCTTGATGTAGCTGTACTTGAACTTGACGTAGATAATAGAAGATTGGCTTTGGGCCACAAGCAGTTGGAAGAGAATCCATGGGATACCTTCGAAACCTTGTTCCCAATCGGGTCTGTGCATAAGTGTATTGTAAACTCCAAGAACGATAAGGGAGCAGTGCTTGAACTTCCTTATGGATTGGAAGGCTTTGCGACCATCAAAAATTTAGAGAAAGAAGACGGTTCTCAAGTAGAAGTTGGGGAGTCAGTCGACTTCAAAGTAGCTGAGTTTTCTAAGGACGACAAGCGAATTGTGCTTTCACATACTGCGATGTTCAAGGAAGAGGTAAAGGCCCCTAAGAAAGCTACTGCTTCTGCCAAGAAAAAAGAAGAAGCTGCTGAACTTCCTGCACAAGGAGAGAAGTCAACCTTTGGTGACATCGATGCCCTTGCAGAATTGAAGGAAAAGATGGAAGGCAAGAAGTAAATTAGCCCGAAATTCAACTAAAAAAAACGCCAGTGAAAACTGGTGTTTTTTTTTGCCTTTATTAGAATCAAAGGTTGTGCTACTTAGATAAAAGGTTAAAAAACAAAAAAAAAACACCCAACTGGGTGTTTTTTGAGGTCGCGAGCGGATTCGAACCGCTGTACGAGGTTTTGCAGACCTCTGCCTAGCCACTCGGCCACGCGACCAATATTTTGGAATGCAAATTTACAGATAATCTTTGCGACTACAAAACGGCTAGAAGAGATTTACCTGCAAATTTTAATGTTGGCAAGACTTTCAAAAGATGTGGAAATCAGGACTTCAAAATAAAAAGAATTCAAAAGATTAAATACACCTGATAAATTTCTTTATTTATATTAATTCTAAATAAAATATCCTGCCAAAATTCACTGTAATTCACTGAAAAACAGCCAGCTAGTTTCCCTTTAATTGATTCCTTATTTCCTTGTTTATTCCTACATACTTGTTTGAAAAATTAAGCCTCGATAGTACCTTTGCGGGGGTTACTGAGATCCGTTTAAATTATTTAATAGCAACACTATGTTATCCAACCGCTCGTTAGTAGGGATTCGATTGAGTTTCCAGACACTGGCAGTGCTGTTTTTCATGGCAATGGGAGTTTCAGCCTATGCTGCAGATCCCTCCGTAGTCAACAGCGACGAAGCAATTGCAGCAGGTAAGGCCGTCTTCAACGCCAATTGCAAGACCTGTCATAAGCTTGATCAAAAGTATATTGGTCCTGCCCTTCGAGGTGCTACAGACAGAAACTCCGCCGCATGGGTAAAAACCTGGATTGCCAATTCACAGGCAGTTATCGCTTCAGGTGATGCGTATGCTGTTGCACTCTATAAAGAATACAACAATTCTGTCATGCCTTCCTACGCTTTTTTAAGCGATGCTGAATTGGATGGCTTGTTGTCTTATATAGAATACGGAGACAAGGTAGATCCAGCCGCTGCTTCTGCAGCTTTAGCTTCTGGTGGTGATGGGGCAGGATCTGCTACTTCAGGCATTCCAAGTGAATATTTGACCATCATCATTGGGGTTTTGGTTTTTATTTTGATTCTCATCTTGATTGTTTTGGGTCTCATTGTGAATGTTTTGACCAAGTACATTTACAAGCAAGACTTGGATGCGGATGACAAAGAATATGTCTCCCAAAAAATTGATTTTGGAAAACTATTGAAAAGCGATGCAGTAGTGATTATTGTAACCACCTTGGTGGTTGCTTTTGTTGCAAAAACTGCAATCGATGGTTTGTATTCCATAGGGGTCCAGCAAGGGTATGCTCCTGCGCAACCCATTGCTTTCTCTCATGCGCTTCACGCTGGTCAATACGAAATTGCTTGCCAGTACTGCCATACCGGAGTTGAGATAGGTAAGTCCGCTAATATTCCATCTGCAAATATTTGTATGAATTGCCATACACATATTCAAAATGTAGGCGGAAAAGAAGGGATATCTCCTGAGATCCAAAAAATATACAATGCCGTAGATACAAATCAGCCCATTGAATGGGTGAGAGTTCACAATTTGCCTGATTTGGCCTATTTCAACCATGCACAACACGTAGCAGTTGGAGGTGTTGAGTGTCAGACTTGTCACGGACCAATTCAAGAAATGGAAGTGGTGGGACAGCACAGTACCTTGACCATGGGCTGGTGTATTGATTGCCACAGACAAACTGAGATTGCTACCGAAGGCAATGTGTATTACGATAAATTGGTTCAACTTCACGCTACTTCAAAAGATGCGCTTAAAGTGAAGGACATCGGTGGTCTAGAGTGTGCTAAGTGCCACTATTAATTCCTTATCCTTTTGAAAATTCATTCCTAGAAATAAAATGAAGGAAACTAAAAAAACCTACTGGAAAGGGCTCGAGCAACTAAGCAACGATCCGGAGTTTGTAAAAAATGCAGATCTTGAATTTGCGGAATTGCCAAGTACCTTGAATGAGGATGGCAATGCATCTCGACGAGATTTTCTCAAGTTGATGGGATTCAGCGTCGCCGCCGCATCCCTTGCAGCATGCGAGGCTCCGGTTAGAAAGGCCATTCCTTACGTGAATAAGCCAATCGACATCAATCCATCTATCCCAAATTATTATGCTTCTACCTTCTCTTCTGGAGGAGACTATGCGGCTATTGTAGTCAAGACAAGAGAAGGTCGTCCTATCAAAATTGATGGTAACGAATTGTCTCCAATCACAAAAGGGAAAGTGAATGCGTTAGTAGAAGCTTCTGTTCTTTCTCTTTATGACAAACAGCGAATTGCCAGCCCAATGCTTGCTGGAGCCGCTACAGACTGGGAAAAACTTGATAAAGAAGTAAAGTCAAAGTTGGGAGCAGCTGGAACTGTTAAGATTGTAACCAACACCCTGCTTTCTCCTTCTACTGAAAAGGTGCTTCAAGATTTTAGCGCTGCTTACAGCAATGCAGAGGTAGTGGTATACGATTCGATCTCAAATTACGGGATTACAAAAGCATCTGAAATTTTTTATG
>JALRIY010000052.1 GCA_023255285.1 Algoriphagus sp. | reverse complement strand
AAAGGGGATATTTCGTTGGGGCTGCTTGATTTTAGCCTCTGAAATACGCTGTAATCCAGGATTTTCCTTATCGTACACCACTAGCTCAAGGAGGGTAAGTGGCTGGTATAAGGCAATTTTACTTCCCTTACCTAGGCTCCTCACCCCATGTACCAAATATCCCTTGAGGCCAAGTTCTCGGGTAAAAATCCGAACAATAATGCTACTTTCCTTGTATTTAATATGGTTTAATACGATGCCGAGCGTTTTTTTTAGCATAGGGAGATTATTTGCCTAGATCCTCGTAGAAGCATTTTCTACAACGGGCTTCGTAACTTTCCTTTTCGCCGAGGACTACTTTTTCTTTTAGAGCAGAGAGGCGAAAGGAAAAAGCAGCTAAATCCCCACAATTCATACAAATGGCATGTACTTTGGTGACGTATTCAGCGATTGCCATTAGCTTAGGCATGGGATCAAAAGGGTTGCCTTCAAAGTCCATATCCAATCCAGCAAGGATAACTCGCTTCCCTTGGTTGGCAAGAAGTTGGACTACACGCACGATGTCGTCATCAAAGAATTGAGCTTCATCAATACCTACCACATCACAGGTTCCGCTTAGTAATAAAATATCTCCTGCAAAGGATACAGGAGTAGATCGTATGCTAGTGTCGTTGTGTGATACGATATGCATTTCATCGTAGCGGGTGTCTACTTTAGGTTTGAATATTTCCACTTGTTGTCTTGCCAATCGTGCTCGTGTAAGTCTTCGAATCAATTCTTCTGTTTTCCCTGAAAACATAGACCCACAAATGACTTCTATTTGGCCTTTTTGCTCGGCATGTTTTTTACGGATTGGCGAGGGCTCAATAAACATACTTATTCGGTGTACATTAAATGGGGAAACTTATAGGGGTCTAAAACCTTAATGGTTACTGATTTTTTCAGTAGTTGCGTTTGACAGGCCAATCGCTCCGAAGGAGCCAATCTTCCCAATGATCTAAATTGCAGTTCCTGAGGTGTTTCTAAACTTAAATTTTCTCGACCTTCTAAAATAAGCATTTTGCAAGTAGTACACCTTCCTTTTTTGCCACAGGAATGCATCCAATCTATTCCATTTTCATGAATTATTTCAATAACTTTACGTGAGGTATCTGCTGAATCTATGCGTCTATTTCCAAGATTTTGAATGCATATCTGTACCATCACTTTGTTTTTTTGAAAACTAACTGCTTATATGATCGCTCAAATTAACGGCAATTATTTAGAAAAATATGCCATTGCTTATGCAGAATTGGTTTGTAACCAGTTCTTCAATGGTAGGCAATTTATTACGGGACAAGAGATCATCCAACTTACGCCAAGTGCTCAAGTAAATTTTTTTATCATCAAACGCTTGTTTGAATTGTGGCAAGAGGAATTGGGCAAGCTGAAGTCTAGCCCTTTCTTCGATTACCGAGATATTGCTGTTCATGAGGCCCTCACTCAATTCATGAATGTGCTCTCTCGGCGAATTAAAGTCGAGCGTCACCATCTAGAAGGAATAATACAAGTTGCGGTTCAAAAATCAATTCAAGTGGCTACTGACCCTGTCACTTTTTATCAACATGAAGTCGCCAAAGCCCCTGCTGGAAAAATTAATGAATACCTCAAGGAGAATAAAAAATACTACAAATGGAATGAGAAACTGGTTACTTCTTTAATTGACAAAGCGGGGATAGGGATTGAGGTAGCTAGTTATTGCCAAGCAATTGAAATGAATTTTAAGGCACTTGAAGGGAGCTTAGATGCGACACATGAATTATTGGCAACGTTGGGAGAGACACTTGTTTTTGATCTTGTCACGTATGGGGGAGAAGAAATAGGCGGGCAATCATCAGCCGAAGAGAAAGCTAGTCAAGTGGAAGTAGAAGAGGTCGAACCAATACAAAGTACGTTGGATACCCATCCAGACCAAGAGGATTCTTCTTTTCCTTCTACCAATGAGGACGAAAAAAGCAATGTTTCACCACCTTCCACTACTCAAAAATTGGATGCTGTTCGTCTGAAAGCACTATTTGCGACCGAATCCTACCGAGGTATGAAGGGGATTTTGGGCGAGTTGTCAGAAAGTCTAGCATTAAATCAGCGGTTTATGTTTACCAAGGAGCTTTTTGATGGAAATGCGGATTTACTACGCCATGCATTAAAATCCATAGACGAGGTAGTAACCTTTGAAGAGGCGGTTGCCTTAATCAATAGACGTTTTGTGGTGGAGTTGGGTTGGAATTGTGAGTCTGAGGAGGTTTTGGAATTTATGCAGCAGGTTTATCGCAAATTTGTCAGTTAACGATAACGAAAAACCAAAGAGAGGGACAAGAATTATTTCTTGTCCCTCTTTTTTACATTTATAATTTACTGATTATCCGCTTTGTCACCAGGAACCAAATAAAAATAAGGTTTGAAGTTCATTTTAATGAGCTGTGGTCTTTGGATTGTAGTCTGTCGACGATTTAATTTTTCCTATCAGTTGATTCTTCCCAATTGAGATGCCCTAGACGAATCTAACTTGATGAAGATAAAGAGTAAAATCGTAAAAGACCAAAGAGAAGATCCCCCATAGCTAAAGAAAGGGAGAGGAATTCCAACCACGGGAAATAATCCAATGGTCATGGAGATATTGATCATAAAGTGAAAAAGTAGAATAGAAATTACTCCATAGCCATAGATTCTAGAGAATCGTGTCTTTTGTCGCTCCGCCATGATGACTAAGCGGTAAAGTAAGCCTGCAAAAAGGCCAATAACGACTAAACTTCCAAACCACCCAAACTCCTCTCCTAGTGTACAGAAGATAAAATCAGTGTCTTGTTCGGGAACAAAATCAAACTTCGTTTGGGTACCTTCTAAGTATCCTTTTCCGAATAAGCCCCCAGATCCAATCGCAATTTTGGATTGAGTAACGTTCCAGCCTACACCAAGTGGATCAATTTCTGGGTTGAAAAGTACCATGACTCTATTTTGTTGGTGAGCTGGGAGTTTGGATACAACAAAATCAATAGAGTAGATGTAGGCTATAAGCCCAATTCCTATTAGGGAAAAAGCAAGAATTCGTTGCCAGGATTTTTTTCCTAGGTAAATTAAAGCACCTATAATTGCCACAATAAAAGCTGCGAGGTACAAGTTGTTGTCGACACCCAAAGCCAGTAGGGTAATGGCGATGGCCCCTAATCCTACACCATAATACCATTGAGGAAGACCTTCCCTATAGAACATTAGTAAAAATGAAAAGTACACCATGGCAGTGCCGGTGTCGGGTTGGAGAAGAATCAATCCAATAGGAACTAGCAAGACCCCAAATGCGATAAATTGGTAATTGCGTTTGCTCAAGTCAAAGGTGGGCCGTTCCATTACCTTAGCCAATGCCAATGCAGTAGCAAACTTTGCAAATTCACCAGGCTGGATTCTGAATTCTCCTACTCCAATGGATAAAATTTGACCATTTACTTCCTTTCCAAAGAAGGGGGTAAGTACTAGAATGAGTAAAAATAGCAGGTAAATGACAAGCGATAAATTTTCAAAAAAGCGGTAGTCTGCTACCATAATCAAGATAATCAAGCCAATGGAAGTCCCTATCCACATCAATTGCTTCCCAGAGCTAATGGAAAAATCGAAAATGCTTTTTTCCACTTGGCTATCGTAGACAACGGCATAAATGTTAAACCAGCCGATCATGACTAAAGCAAAATAGATGGATACGGCTATCCAATCTATTCGATTGATTTGAACATCAGTTTCTTTCATTTAATTGACAAAATTACCCGCAAGTACATAATCTTGGAGTTCGGTACGAGCAACAGTTCTTCGGAGGTACTTTTCAATCATCAGCGATGCAGTAGTCGCTGCTGCGAGTCCACCCCAACCTGCATTTTCTACGTAAACAGCGATGGCTATTTTGGGGTCATCTTTAGGAGCAAATGCAATGAACACAGAGTGATCTTCTCCATGTGGGTTTTGGGCTGTTCCTGTTTTACCTGCAATGACTAGGTCCTTCATGACTGCTCGAGGAGCAGTGCCATAAATGGCTTCTGCCATTGCATCTTGAATTAGATCAAAATGGTGTGGATCTACTCCTACAGTATGTTTTTCTTGAAATTTGCTTGGTATTTGCTTTGAATCTCCATCGATAGCCTTTACCAAATGCGGGGTGTAATAGTATCCTTTGTTGGCAAATATTGCAGCGAGGTTTGCCATTTGAAGTGGGGTGACTTCCATTTCCCCTTGTCCAATCGATAAGGAATAAATAGTAGAATACTTCCACCTTCCTTCTCCATAGATACGGTCATAGAGTTTGCTTGAAGGGACATTTCCTCCTTTTTCTCCGCTCATGTCTAAACTTAATGGTGCTCCCAAACCAAATTTTAGTACTTTTTCTCGCCAAGCATTTAATCCAATTTCGGTGTCTTTAAAGGTATTTGAGGATACATCTTGATTGATTATTTGTCGAAAAGCTTGGTGGTAATAGGGGTTGCATGAATTTCGGATTGCCCCAAACAGGTTGACAGGACTTGGATGGTTATGGCAAGCGACTAAGGACCGGTTGCAGGCAAAAGTGGTAGTAGGGGTTAAAATCCCTTCCTGTAATCCAATCAAGCTCTGTACAATCTTGAATATGGACCCGGGAGGATAGGTTGCCATTATAGGGCGATTGAATAAGGGTTTGGATGTATCCTTGTTGAGCTTGCTATATGTTTTTCCAAATGCCGCTCCAGCAAGTTCATTTGGATTATAGAAAGGTGCGGATAGCATGGCCAAGATTTCCCCTGTTTTTGGTTCTATTGCTACCACTGAACCAGTTTTACCGCTCATCAGAAGCTCTCCATAGGCCTGTAATTCTAGATCTAGGGTGGAGGTAAGGTTTTTGCCGGCAAAGGAAAGGGTATCGTATTGTCCTTCCTTGAATGGACCTTTATCCAACCCTCGTACATTTACCATCTTGTATTTGACCCCCTTTTTACCTCTTAGTTCGTTTTCATAGTATTTTTCTAGCCCACTCAGTCCAATGTAATCTCCTTGTGAATAATACAATAGAGTATCTTTTTTTAGTTGTCCAGCACTAATCTCCCCTAAGTACCCTAAGGCATGGGCAGCTACAGGGCTTGGGTAGGATCTGACAGATCGGGTGAGGATAAAAAGACCAGGATAATCCACCAAAAAATCTTGAATTCTCGCAAAGTCCTTTGTGGACAACTGTTTGATTAATGGAGAGGGTTTTACTCTAGAATAGGATTTTGCTGCATTGTATCCTTCAATCAGCTCTTCCTTACTGATTTGGAATAGTTTGCAAAAGCGTACCGTATCGCCCACTTGAAATTCTCGAGGAACTACCATTAAATCAAAAATGGGGTCATTAAAAACCAGTAGTTTACCAGTGCGGTCATAAATCAACCCTCGGTAAGGGTGATCGACTACCCGTTGGATGGCATTGCTTTCAGCTCTTCTTAAAAAGCTATCATCTACTACCTGGATGGTAAATAGTTTAAGTAACAAAACCGCACTTACCAAGAAAATGACTAAGACGATGACGGCAGCACGTTGGTCTCTCATGAAATTCCTCTTTTACGTTTAAAGAACAACAGTTGGACTAAAATGGTGAGGAATAAGGTGAATACCGAAGAAAAAAAGCTTTTACTGATAACGGGTATGAAAGATCCTGTACCCCAATGGTCCGCCATAAAAAAAACCAAAGAATAAAGGAATAGTAGGGGTAATGCAAAGCTAACATACCTTACTAATCCAATTTGACTTAGGGTAGGCTCTTCAGATTCTTCGTAGCTTCCTGAAGGACTACTGATTTTGAGCCATATGTGCTTAAAAAAAGCAAAACAAGTAGCTGCTGCGGTATGCATTCCCAGGGTTTGAAAGAAAAGGTCGATACTCAAGCCTAGAAAAAAAGCAAGTATCATGAGCGGAATGGTACGCAAGGTACTGGGAAGAACCAATAGGCCTAGAAGGTATAAAAACCCGAATGCCTGACCGAAAACGGCTAAATTCTTTAGAAAAAGCAATTGTACCACGACCAATGTGAGGATTAAAAAGGAGTAGGAGATGATATTTCTACTAGTCATTCGGTAATACAGATTGATTTTGTAAGGAATCTAATTCTTGAAAGGCAGGGTTTTCTACAAGATATACGTAAGTTAATCTACTAAAATCAGCACTAAGTTGAACTGTTAATGCTAAATAGTTGGGATCTTTTTGATTCACTGCTACGTTAGAAATTTTGCCAATGAGAATTCCCTCGGGAAATATTGCATTGAATCCTGATGTAAGGATGGTGTCGCCTTTGCTGACTGTAACGTGTCTTGGAACATACAGGAGCTGAGCTTCTAAAGAATTGGTCCCGTCCCATTGGATAGATCCAAAAACATCTGAAGTTTTTATTTTCGCAGACAACAATAAACTTGTGTTTAGAAGCGAAAAAGCAACTGCATAATTTTTTGATACCGACTTGATTCTCCCTACCACTCCTTGGGAATTAAATACTCCCATTCCCGGTTTAACTCCGTCCTTTTCACCTTTATTAAGGGTGATGTAATTTTGAGAAAGCCGAAGAGAATTAGCAATTACTCGGGCTCCTATAAATTTGTATTTGGCTTCCAATAAGGAGTCAACCTGTAAGGGGAGACTATCAGGTTGCGCTTGGAGCCCGAGTAATTTTTGTTTTATAAGCGCATTTTCAGAGTTAAGTGAGGCATTAGCTTCAGCTAATGAGAAAAATTGAACTACCTCTGCTTGCTTTTCTAGGGCCTTCCCTGTCCACGCGTTTGAACTATTAAAAAATGCGGCACCTTGAGGAGAATTGTTGGAGACGATTATCCAAACCGCCAAAAATTCAAGCAAAACAAATAATAGAAACGTCCTTATTTTATAAAGGAACTCAAAGATGCGTAGCATTTAGAAATTAGGTCATCAAGACAGTACGGAAGTTTTGAATATTCTTAAGTGCAATTCCCGTTCCGCGAACTACAGCTCGTAACGGATCCTCTGCAATGTGAATGGGAAGTTTTGTTTTCTGGTGAAGTCGCTTGTCCAAACCCTTCAGCAAGGCACCACCACCTGTGAGGTGAATACCATTATCGTAAATGTCTGCAGAGAGTTCAGGTGGAGCAATTTCCAGCGCTTTAAGTACGGCCTCTTCTATTTTTGAAACGGACTTGTCTAAGGCAAAAGCAATTTCTGAGTAGGATACCTTGATTACTTTTGGGATACCTGTCATCAAATCTCTACCCCTGATTTCATAATCCTCTGGAGCATCGTCCAATTCAGTAAGCGCTGACCCGATAGCAATCTTTACTTTTTCTGCAGACCGTTCTCCAATTAACAAGTTGTGCTGCCTTCGCATGTAATCCAAAATATCTTTCGTAAAAGTATCGCCTGCCACGCGGATAGATTGATCAGCGACAATACCAGAAAGCGCAATGAGCGCAATTTCTGTTGTACCTCCTCCAATATCAACAATCATAGATCCCATTGGCTTTTCGATATCGATACCAATACCGATTGCCGCAGCGATTGGTTCGTAGATCATATAAACCTCCTTTGCTCCTGCATGCTCAGCGGAATCACGAACTGCTCGCTTTTCTACTTCTGTAATTCCAGAGGGGATACAAATAACCATTTTGTGGGACTGTGGAAACATGCCTTTCTTTTGTCCAGGAATCATTTTGATCAAACCTCGAATCATTTGTTCGGCCGCATAGAAATCGGCAATCACACCATCCTTGAGCGGGCGAATGGTTTTTATGTTTTCATGGGTTTTTTCATGCATGTTCATCGCCTCTCGACCTACAGCCAATACGCGGTTGTTGGTCTTATCAATGGCAATAATGGAGGGTTCATCCACCACAATTTTGTCTTTATGTATAATCAGTGTATTTGCAGTACCCAAATCAATGGCAATATCACTTGAGAAAAAATCAAATAGTCCCATTTTAAATTTTTTTTGGCTTTGAGCTCGAAAGGAGCGATTTAGGATAGTTCTTGTGTACTATTTTTGCCCAAGAATCGACAAAAATATTACCTTAAATTGATAAAACAGAGAGAAAGAAGAATTTTTGTTTTCGAGCGGGAAATTTTAAATATTTCTTGTTTCCAATCAATTTTTTACGGTCATGGATTAAATTTAAGTAAAATTTGGGAGCATTCGAAGGCCTATTTTGTATTTCCTCAATCTTTCTATTACTTTTGTGACGTATTCTAAAAGTTTCTAGAGGGGGCAACAGTCCCCTCTTTCATTATCCTACCCTATGAGTGACTTAAAGCAGGTGGTACTAAATTTGGTAGAACAATACCTTCCAGACGAGGAGCATTTTCTTGTAGAAGTGAAAATCGATCGGTTAGGTGATAAAACTAAAATCTTGATTTTAGTGGATGCAGACCAGGGAATCACAATTGCAACCTGCGCTTCATTAAGTAGGGCGGTTGCAGGTGAGTTAGAAACTAGGATGTTGTTGGATGAGGCGTATACCTTGGAGGTTTCCTCACCAGGTTTGGATTATCCATTGACCGAAAAAAGACACTACTTGAAAAATCAAGGGAGGGTGTTAAAAGTCTTTCTTCAGTCTGGAGAAGAGCTTACAGGGAAATTAAGTGGGGTTGAGGAACAGGGAATTCAACTGGGTGTAACCAAAAAAGAAAAAGGGAAAAAAAGTGTGGAAGAAGCACATAATCTGCTTTTCGTTGAAATAAAAAAATCTATCGTACAAGTATCTTTTAACTAATTCCAATGGATGCAAAAATCTTAATTGAATCCTTCGCAGAATTTGCGAGATCTAAAAATGTGGATCGTCCGACCATGATCCGTATTCTGGAAGATGTATTTAGAGCGATGATTCGCAAGAAGTTTGATTCAGATGAAAATTTTGATGTCACCATCAATGCCGATAAAGGGGATTTGGAAATTTTCCGAATTCGAGAGATTGTGGATGATAATTCAGAAGACATCTGGGACTTTGATAAAATCAGCCTCTCTGATGCTCAAAAAATCGAACCGGACTTTGAAGTAGGCGAAGAAGTGTATGAGAAAATTGAACTCGAAGAATTTGGTCGACGTGCAGTACAAATGGCTCGTCAAACCTTAATTCAACGAATCAAAGACTTAGAGAAAGACCTTCTTTTCAGCAAATACGAAGAACAAGTAGGAGAAATTATTTCTGCTGAAGTGTATCAAATTCTAGGTAGAGAAATCCTACTTATTGATTCCGAAGGGAATGAATTGATTTTACCAAAAGGTGAGCAAATCCCGAAGGATCGATTTAGAAAAGGAGATTCAATTAAGGCTATTGTACACCGGGTGGACATGATTAATGGCAACCCAAAGGTGGTTTTATCGCGTACTTCACCAGTGTTTCTGGAACGCTTATTTGAAAATGAAGTTCCTGAAGTATACGATGGACTAATTACGATTATCAAGGTAGTACGAGAGCCTGGCGAACGTGCCAAAGTTGCTGTGGAATCCTACGATGACCGAATAGATCCTGTGGGAGCTTGTGTAGGAATGAAAGGATCACGTATTCATGCTGTTGTTCGCGAACTACAGAATGAAAATATTGACGTGATTAACTTTACTGAAAACTTAGACCTGTATGTATCCCGAGCTTTGAGCCCAGCAAAGGTTTCTTCGCTGGCCATCAACCAAGAAACAAAGCGAATTTCTGTGTTTTTGAAGCCTGATCAAGTTTCTTTAGCAATTGGAAAAGGGGGATTCAACATCAAATTGGCAAGCCGATTGGTCGGATATGAAATCGATGTTTTCCGTGAGTTAAACGAATACGAGGAAGAAGATGTGGACTTAAACGAGTTCTCTGATGAAATAGATCAGTGGATCATTGATGAACTGAAAAAGACAGGTTTGGATACTGCCAAGAGTGTTTTGGTCCTTAGTAAGGAAGATTTAATCCGAAGAACCGAGTTGGAAGAAGTGACCATTGACGAGATTTTCAGAATTCTTAGAACAGAATTTGATCAATAAGGGGTAATACCCCAAAGAATACCCTAATTTTACTTAAGATTTCGAAAGAGGTTTTTGCTTATGTCAGAAGAAAAAATGATGCGATTAGGCCAAATAGCCAGGAAACTCAACGTGGGAACGGCAACCATAGTGGAGTCCATGGCTAAAAAGGGCTATGAGGTGGAAAATAATCCCAACTCCAAAATCACAATGGATCAAGTATCCATGCTGGAAAAGGAATTCAAGTCTTCTGCTCTTGAAAAAGAGGAGGCGTCCCATCTTTCCATTGGAAAGCGTCATGAGCCCGCCGCAGAGCAGGAAAAAGTGGAAGAGCCGACCCCTAGCCCTGCGCCCGTGCCGGAACCTACCCCTGTACCTACACCAACTGCCAAGGAAATTGTGCCTGAAGTAGAAAAAATTTCAACTGAGGCACCTAGATTAGAAGGAATTCGGGTTTTGGGAAAAGTAGATTTGAGCAAAAAGCCTACCGCGGCCCCTCCAACTCCTAAGTCTACTCCACCAGCTCCTACGCCTGTCCCAGCCAAACCCTCTCCAAGTCCAAAACAAGAGGAGAAAAAGCCTGAGCCTGAGCCTGTAGCTCCGGTTGCTCCAAAAACCACTGAGCCTACTCCTGCTGTAAAAGCAGTGGAGGTGCCTGTTCCTCCGGTTTTGGCAAATGTACCTGAAGAACTTATTTCAGCGAAGGCAGATTCATTGAAAGGGCTTACTGTTCTTGGAAAAATTGAACTTCCTGCTGATAGAACTAAGAAAAAAGGAGGGCCTGTAGCTTCTTCAGATGAGCGAGGAAAAGACAAAAAACGGCCAAGAAAAAGAATTGATAGTAAACCTGGGACGCCTAACTCTCCTGGTCAAGGAGCCGCTGGAGGCAATCGTACTCACGATCAAAGAGGATCTAGGCCTGGAGGAGCCTCACAGCGACCTGGAGGTTCTCCTCAGCAACGAACTCAAAAAGCAGAACCGACACCAAAGGAAATTCAGGATCAAATAAAGCAGACCTTGGCAAGACTTCAAGGAGCCAAACCAGGTGGAAAAACCAAGTCAAGACGAGACAAACGTGCAGAGCGAGACCGTGAGGTAGAAACTGAAGGGGAAGATCTTAAAATATTGAAGGTCACTGAATTTATTTCAGCCAATGATTTGGCAGCGCTATTGGATGTATCAGTAAACCAAATTATCTCAGCTTGCCTTTCTTTAGGAATGTTTGTTTCCATCAACCAACGTTTGGATGCGGAAGCCATTACCATCATTGCTGATGAGTTTGGATACGATGTGGAGTTTACCAAGTCTATAGAAGATGAATTGGAAGTAGAGGCTGCGGATACAGATGATGAATTAGAAGAAAGAGCACCGATTGTGACCATTATGGGACACGTAGACCACGGAAAAACATCCTTACTCGATTTTATTCGTATGTCTAAGGTGACTGCCGCAGAAGCTGGAGGGATTACCCAACACATTGGAGCTTATGATGTAATGACCAAAACAGGGCATAAAATTGCCTTCTTGGATACGCCAGGTCACGAAGCCTTTACGGCAATGCGTGCTCGTGGTGCGAAGATTACTGATGTAGCTATCATCGTGATTGCTGCGGATGATAGCATCATGCCGCAAACCAAGGAAGCAATTAACCATGCCCAAGTAGCTGGTGTGCCAATGATTTTTGCAATCAACAAAATAGATAAGCCCAATGCTCGTCCGGAAAAAATTAAGGAGGAGTTGGCAAATATGAATCTACTTGTGGAAGATTGGGGTGGTAAATACCAATCTCAAGAAATCTCTGCAAAAACGGGTCAAGGAGTGGATGAACTCTTAGAGAAGGTTCTCCTAGAATCCGAAATTTTGGAATTGAAGGCAAACCCAAACAAAAATGCAGTTGGATCTGTCATTGAAGCTTCCTTGGACAAGGGGAGAGGGTATGTATCTACCATTATGATTCAAGCGGGTACCCTGCGCATTGGAGATGTGATGCTTGCAGGTCAACATTATGGACGCGTAAAAGCCATGTTTGACCATAAAGGAAAGAAACTTAAAGAGGCAGGACCTTCTACCCCTGTATTAATGCTTGGTTTAAGTGGAGCCCCTCAGGCAGGGGATGCCATAAAAGTATACGACTCTGAACGTGAGGCACGAGAAATTGCCAACTCGCGAGAACAAATCCAGCGGGAGCAAAGCTTGCGGACCAAGAAGCACATTACCTTGGATGAGATTGGTCGTCGATTGGCTATTGGAAGTTTCAAGGAGCTCAATATCATTATCAAGGGAGATGTGGATGGATCCGTGGAAGCACTCTCCGATTCCTTGCTCAAGCTCTCGAAAGATGAGGTGAATGTAAGTATCATTCACAAAGGTGTGGGACAGATTTCTGAATCGGATGTGCTTTTGGCTTCTGCCTCGGATGCGATTATTCTTGGGTTCCAAGTTCGGCCTTCATCTAATGCCAAAAAACTCGCGGAGCAGGAGGAAATTGAAATTAGACATTACTCCATCATCTACGATGCTATCAACCAAATCAAGGATGCCATTGAAGGCATGTTAGAACCTGAATTTGAAGAAGTAATTACAGGAAATATTACCGTACGTGAAGTGTTTAAAATCACTAAGGTGGGTACTGTGGCTGGTTCATATGTAACGGATGGTTTCATCACTAGAAAGAACAAAATCCGCATCATCCGAGATGGTATTGTGATTCATGATGGGGAGATCGATCAATTGAAGCGTTTCAAAGACGATGTAGCAGAAGTGAAAGCAGGCTACGAATGTGGTATTTCAATCAAGAACTTCAATAATATTCAGATTGATGACACCATTGAAGGCTACGAGATGCGTGAAATCAAGAAAAAGAAGTAATTCACTCTAAGAATTAAAAATAAAAGGAATGGCATTTGCTGTTCCTTTTTTTAGTTTTAGGACATGTTGGAAGTACTTCATTTGCTCTCCTTTGGATTGGCGCTCGGATCCGGATTCCTTATGGTACTAGGCCTGATTCGTCCGGTGCTTGTCCTCTGGTTTTTGGATCGTTTTAACCGACTCAAGGTTATTCAAGTATATGGCCTTGCCACACTTGTTTTTTTGGGTTTGAGTTTTGTTATTCAGGTGATAGAATCGTACCCACTTTGGTAGAAATATATGACCTGGTATTGTTTTTCTCTACACTTCTTTCAATTTTTAGCCAAACATTTTCCGATTTGAAAAACGCTCTTGCCATAGCGCTTCTTTTTTGTTTTGTCCTCTTTCATTTTGGATACTATGCAGTGTACCTCTCCGCAAATGTATCCTTTGAGCGAACTTGGATGGATCAAATCTA